>NZ_JBHVVI010000058.1:0-58473 GCF_042883685.1 Kitasatospora sp. NPDC058190 | reverse complement strand
CCGTTACTGTGCGCGATACTGGGATTGAACCAGTGACCCCTACCGTGTCAAGGTAGTGCTCTCCCGCTGAGCTAATCGCGCCTGATGAGGCGGTCCCGCAGCAGACCCCGAAGGATCCGACGTGCGCGATACTGGGATTGAACCAGTGACCCCTACCGTGTCAAGGTAGTGCTCTCCCGCTGAGCTAATCGCGCGGGGAGGTCTCCCGGTGGAACCGGGTGATCCTCTTGGAGGTGGAGACGGGATTTGAACCCGTGTACACGGCTTTGCAGGCCGTTGCCTCGCCTCTCGGCCACTCCACCAGGCAACACATGAAGAACGATCTTACACTGTTCTCCATCGAGCGGACGACGAGATTCGAACTCGCGACCCTCACCTTGGCAAGGTGATGCTCTACCAACTGAGCCACGTCCGCCTGTCTCCCGGGATCTTCACCGCTTTTCTTCGGCTGCGCTCCCCGGCGACGTGTTGAACTCTAGCGGATTCCTGGGCCAGCTAAAAATCCGTTCCCGCAGCGTGCCGAGGGGATGCCCTCCGCGTGCCGTCCCGTCAGTCGTCCCGAGGGGTCACCGGCCGCCACCTGCGGCGCTTCCGGACGATCATCCGCAGGCCATCCGACGCACACCCGCGTGACGCATACAGCTGCTCGTACGCGGGGGCGCGAGCCCGACCAGGCGCGCGCCCCCCGGCCTAGACTTCAGGCACCGCCACCCCCAGCACCACCGCGCAGGAGAACCGTGTCCGGCCACCCCGACCCCCGCACCCCGCTCGCCCGCTTCGGCGGCCGCCTGGCCACCGGACTGCGCGACGTCACCTCGGACCCGGCCGCGCTCGACTCCTCCGGGTACTGGGCCGTCGCCTACGACTTCGAGGGCCGACTCACCTGCGCCCGCTTCGACGAGGTCCGCCCCGCCCCCGCCCCGCCCTCCGGCGCCGGCTGGCGCGGCCCGGACGCCGGCAGCTGGCACAGCTCCCTGGACCGCGCCGCCTACACCGCGGGCGTACGCCGCATCCGCGAGCACATCGCCGCCGGCGAGGTCTACCAGGCCAACCTCTGCCGGGTGATGTCCGCACCGCTGCCCGACCCCGGCCTCAGCGACATCGACGCCCTCACCGGCCTGCTCGCCCACGGCAACCCCGCCCCCTACGCCGGCACCATCCGGCTGCCCGAGCACGGCGTCGAGATCGCCACCGCCTCCCCGGAGCTCTACCTGCGCCGCACCGGCCGCACCGTCTCCTCCGGCCCGATCAAGGGCACCGGCCGCACCGAGGCGGACCTCCTCGACAAGGACCACGCCGAGAACGTGATGATCGTCGACCTGGTCCGCAACGACCTCGGCCGCGTCTGCGAGACCGGCACGGTCACCGTCCCCGACCTGTGCGCCGTCGAGAAGCACCCCGGCCTGGTCCACCTGGTCTCCACCGTCGAGGGCACCCTGCGCGAGGGCGACGGCTGGCCCGAGCTCCTCGCCGCCACCTTCCCGCCCGGTTCGGTCACCGGCGCCCCCAAGTCCAGCGCTCTACGGATCATCGAGGCCCTGGAGACGGCCCCGCGCGGTCCCTACTGCGGCGCCGTCGGCTGGGTCGACGCCGACCGCGGCGAGGGCGAACTCGCCGTCGGCATCCGCACCTTCTGGCTCGACCGGCAGGACCCGCAGGCGCCCGTCCTGCGCTTCGGCACCGGCGCCGGCATCACCTGGGGCTCCGACCCCGAGCGCGAGTGGGACGAAACCGAACTGAAGGCCGCCCGGCTGGTCGCGATAGCGTCGGGCAGCGCAATCGACCCGACCGGGGCGTAGTCCCCACCCGCCGCCTAGGAGCAGTTCTCGATGCACGACCGCACCACGAGCTGGGTCAACGGGACGCTCGTCGACTCCGCCGACGCCGCCCTGTCCGTCCTCGACCACGGACTCACCACCGGCGACGGCGTGTTCGAGACCATGAAGGCCGTCGACGGCCAGGCCTTCGCGCTCACCCGCCACCTCGACCGGCTCACCCGCTCCGCCCGCGGCCTCGGCCTGCCCGACCCCGACCACGACGTGGTCCGCGAGGCCTGCGCCCAGGTCCTCGAAGCCAACCCCGCCCCGCTCGGCCGCCTGCGGGTCACCTACACCGGCGGCAACTCCCCGCTCGGCTCCGAGCGCGGCACCGCCAGCCCCACCCTCGTGGTCGCCCTCGGCGCCATCAACCGCCGCCCCGACGAGACCGCCGTCGCCGTCGTTCCCTGGCGCCGCAACGAGCACAGCGCCGTCGCCGGCCTCAAGACCACCTCGTACGCCGAGAACGTGGTCGCCCTGGCTGCCGCCCACCGCGCCGGCGCCTCCGAGGCCCTGTTCGCCAACACCGCCGGCCGGCTCTGCGAGGGCACCGGCTCCAACGTCTTCGTGGTCCTCGGCGGCCGCCTGCTCACCCCCACCCTCGCCTCCGGCTGCCTGGCCGGTATCACCCGGCAGCTGGTCATCGACTGGTGCGGCGCCGAGGAGGCGGACCTCCCGCTCAGCGCCCTCCAGGACGCCGAGGAGATCTTCCTGACCTCCACCACCCGCGACGTCCAGGCCGTCACCCGCGTCGACGACCGAGAACTGCCCGGCACCGGCCCGGTCGCCGCCAAGGCGATGGCCGTCTTCGCCGAGCGCAGCGGTGACGACCTCGACCCGTGATCTCCGCACGGGCTGCGGCGACGCGCAGCGCGGATAACCTTCCCGGCGAGGGGAAGGGAGGACCACATGACCACCACGCTGCGCCCCGAGGGCCCGGAGACACCCACCGTCGTCGGCGGCCGCACCAGACGCTGGCGGATCCTGGCGAACGGCCGCCCGGTCGGTGCACTGCGCACCACCTCGACCCGGCACGGTAGCCAACTCTGGGGCGAGATATCGGAGTTGGAGATCTTCGAGGGTCGCGGTCGGGGCCGCGGCACGTTCGGCGCGCTGGCCGCGGAGGAGGTGCTGCGCAGCTGGGGCTGCACCCGGGTGGACGTCAACGTCCCCGAGTGGGCCCCGATCGCCCGCGGGCTCGCCCTCACCCTCGGCTACACCGAGCGGATGCGGAACCTGGGCAAGAGCCTGGCCGCCGCCCCCGCCCTGCCCGCCGGCGTCACCGTACGCCCGATTGGCGCCGCGGAGTTCCCGGCCTGGCTCGACGGGGCGGCGGAGGGCTACGTCGCCTCGCTCATGGACTCCGGGCTCACTGAGGAGCAGGCCCGGGCCAAGTCGCGGCTGGACCACCGGAACGTGTTCCCGCAGGGTGCCGACAGCCCCGGCGCGGCCCTGCGCCGCCTGTACGGCGCCGACGGTTCGCCGGAGCCGCTCGGCTCGCTCTGGGTGGAGCTGAACCTGCGGGAGCTGCCGGACGGCGCACCGCTCGCCTGGGTGATGGTCGTGGAGGTGTCCCCGGCCCACCGGGGCCGGGGACACGGTCGCACCCTGATGCTGCTCGCCGAGCGTGAGTGCCTGGCCGCCGGGGTGCGCGAGCTCGGCCTCAACGTCTTCTCCGGCAACGAGGTCGCCGTCCGGCTCTACGACTCGCTCGGCTACCGGGTCGTCAACCGGTGCTACGGCAAGCCGCTGTGAGGAGTTGACGGGACGTCAGGGCGCCTTCGCCGCCTCGATGACGGCGATGATCTCCTCCCGCAGCCCCTCCTGGCTCTGCCCGCCGTCCAGCCGCTTGCCGCCGATCACGTACGTCGGCGTGCCCTTGACCCCGATCGCCTTGCCCTCGGCCTGGTCGGAGTCCACGGTCAGCATGTGCCGACCGTCGATGAGTGCGGTGTCGACCTCCTCGACGTCCGCCCCGACCTCCCGGGCCACCTCCAGCAGCACCTGCTGCCCGCCCGCGTCCAGCTCCTCGACCCGGGCCAGCACCGCCTCCACGAACGGCCACCCCAGCCCCTGGGCGAACGCCTCCTCGGCCGCCTCCGCGGCGGCGTAGGCGTGCTTGTGCTTCTCCAGCGGGAAGTGCCGCACCTCCACGGGCAGCGCCTCGCCGTACTGCGCGCGCAGCGCCCGTACGTCGTCCAGCGCGGTGCGGCAGTCCGGGCACTGGAGGTCGCACCAGAACTCGAGGCGGGGAAGGGAACCATCGATCATTCCCCCAGTGTTCCACTAGTGGGTGCCCGCCCCCGCCGGTGGTGCGCCCGAGGCCGGACCGACAGGGAGGCACCGATGACCAGGACGACCGCAAGCGAACAGGCGTGCCCGTGCTGACCGCGGCGATCAGCTTCCTCCTCACGGCCGGCGCAGTGGCGGTCGCGGGCCTACGGGCGTGGCGGCGGCGCTTCCGCTCGGCGACCCGCTGGTTCGCGGTGGCCCTGCTGCCCGCCGGGCTCTACCTGACCGGCCTGTTCCCGCTGGCCGGCACGATCGGCCGGGAGTTCGCCGACTGGGCGGCCAAGCTGGTCTTCGACCCCCGGGTGTGGACCGGCGTCGTGCTGCTCGGCGTCTCCGCCGTCCTGCTGGTCACCACCCGCTGGGTGGGCCGCCGTAGCGCCGTGGAGGGTGCGCCGGAGCGTCCGGCTGCGGCCGGCCCGGCCCCCGAGCGTCCGGCGGTGGCCCCGGCGTCCAAGGCGTCGAAGAAGCCGGCGGCGGGCAAGCGGGACGACGGCCTCGGCGACTTCGCCGACATCGAGGAGATCCTCCGCAAGCGCGGAATCTGAGCAGGCCCGGAGCGTCAGGCGGAGGCGACGGTCTCCGCCGAGCGCTGCCGCGCCCGGTAGGCGGCGACGTGCAGCCGGTTGCCGCAGGTGCGGCTGTCGCAGTAGCGCCGCGAGCGGTTCCGGGAGAGGTCCACGAAGACCCGGGCGCAGTCCGGCGCCTCGCACCGGCGCAGCCGCTCCCGCTCGCCCGCCATGAGGATGAACGTCAGCGCCATGCCCAGCTCGGCCGCGAGGTGGTCGCCGAGCGCGGCGTGCGGGGCGAAGTAGTGGATGTGCCAGTCGTGGTGGTCGTGGTTGACCAGCCGGGGCGTCGTCCCGGCGGCCGCGACGATCGCGTTGACCAGCTCGGCGGCCTCGGCGGTGGACTCCGTCCCGAACACCTCGCGCAGCCGGGTCCGCAGCTCGTGCACCCGCCGCAGGTCGTCCTCGGTCAGCGAGTCGATCTCGCTGATCTCCTGGCGGACCACGAAGGCGTCCAGCGCGGCGATGTCCGGCAGCCGCTCGTCGCCGCACACCTCGGGAGCGGTGTTGAGCAGATCCACGAGGATGCTCAGCGCGCACTCGGTGTCATGGGTGATCAGCACGTTGGGGCTCCTCGCGCAGGGGGACTCCGGTACCCCGCGTCCACGGTTACCCCAGACCATACCGGCCCTTGCGGCAGAAGGGCGGTGCGTTTGTTCGAAGGCCTGTACGGATTCCGTCAGAGTGTCCCAAAGCGGGCGCTGTCCGGGCATGGCCCCGGTGTCCGGACCGCGGTGTACGAGCCCGGACGGCCCCGGGAAGACGACGGCACCCGACAGCGAGGCCGACCACCCGTACGAGTGGCCGGCTCCGCTGCCGGGCGCCTGCGGTGCTGTGGCCCCGCTCCGCTGGGAGCGGGGCTTTCACCGGCCCCGAGGCCGCGTCGTGCGCGGCTGAGTCCGCGGCCGTGCCCCCGAGTAGGACGGCTGCGATGACGGCAGGGGGTGTCGCCCCACGGACAGTGGGGCTGGACCGCCTCCGGTCGGGGTCAGCTTTCGGCGAGGATGTGGGACAGCTCCCGGTCGAGGTCGAAGTGACGGTGTTCGGTGCCGGGGGGCACCGCGGCGTCCGTCCGCTTGAGGAACGACTCAAGCGCCCGGGCCGGGGCCTCCAGCAGGGCTTCTCCTTCCGGAGAGCTCAGTGCGATGCAGACCACCCCTTGCCCGTGGCTACGCGACGGCCACACCCGGACGTCGCCGGTACCAGTGGGTCGGTGCAGCCCCTCCGCGAGGAGATCTCGGGCGAACACCCACTCCACGGTCTCGTCGGCGCCCGTGTGGAACGTGGCGTGCACGGCGTAGGGGTCGGCGGTGTCGTAGCGCAGGCCCGCGGGGACGGGCAGTGAGGACTCGCTGGACACGATGAGGCGCAGGTGCAGCTCGCAGCTGACCGTGGTGTTCATAAGCGCCATGGCCTTTCGCTCAGTGTGCGCTCGGGGAATCGCACGTCGGCGAACGGACCATCCCACCCCCAAGACCGATGTAAACCCCTCTGTCCCGATTCGGGCGCGAGTCGTACCCCTTACGGCGCATTGCGGAATCGTCACGGAGTACCCGCCCGGGGCATTACCGGCGGTTCTTCTCGGCCGGTTTCCGGGTCGGCATGTACTCGGCCTGTACGAAGCGCCGAGGCGGGTCGGGAACAGGGGAGCGGGTGATGCGGTCATGCCCGACGAGTCGGGCGGGTGGTCGGGAGGTCCGGGAGAGAAGCGGCGGGCCGGGGCCGGGGCGGGCCCGGCACCCGGTCGGGCGTACGGCGGCCGGGCGTCCTGGGGCGGGGGCTCCGCCGAGAGGGTGGTCGGAGCACCCTCCGGGATGCGGTAATGTTTTCCCTGCACCCGGGCGATTAGCTCAGCGGGAGAGCACTTCGTTCACACCGAAGGGGTCACTGGTTCGATCCCAGTATCGCCCACCGGAATGCATTGTGATATGTGAGGCCCGGCCGATTATCGGCCGGGCCTCACATGTATTTCCGGAATCCGCCTGAAGCGCCGTGGGTAATCCGGCTGAGGCTCAGTCATCTTCCGCTCGGAGCGCGAGTTCTGCGGATGTGCCAGCCCGGCCGGGAAGGGGCGAGTTGTACGACCACCCCCGAATGGTGCTATGGTTCTTCTCGTTGCCCGGGCGATTAGCTCAGCGGGAGAGCACTTCGTTCACACCGAAGGGGTCACTGGTTCGATCCCAGTATCGCCCACCGGACAGCACGCAGGCCCTGACCAGGAAACCGGTCAGGGCCTGCGGCGCGTTCGGGACCGCCACCCGCTATGCCGCCGCCTCGCAGCGGTGTTCGGGCTCCAACCGGCGGCCGCAGCCGCACCGAGCCGGCCGCAGCGGCCAGGACAGGTCCACCCGCTCCGGCGTCCCCGAGCGGTCGAACCAGCTCTGCAGCCCGCGCGCCTGAGCCGCGTGCCAGACCGCCTGCCGCAGGTGCAGCTCCGCCGCCGTCAGCCCGCCCAGCGCCGCCGGGTAGCGGGCGCCTATGCGCCGGGTCAGCGAGAGCGCCGCCGTCGCGTCCGCCGCCGCGTCGTGCGCCCCGGCGAGATCGACGCCGTAGTGCGCGCACAGGTCGGTCAAGGTCCGGCGACCCTTGCGGTAGCGGTCCACGTGCTTGTCGAGCACCCGCGGATCCAGCACCACCAGCCCGGCGCCGTCCAGCCCGTCGGTCAGCGTCAGCCCGTGGTGGCGGCGCAACTCCCGGTCCAGCAGCGTCAGATCGTAGGGCGCGTTCATCACCACCACCGGATGCCCGGCCCGCGCCTGCGCCGCCAGCGCGCGGGTGACCTCCGCCACCACCGTGCGGGCCGGACGGCCGTACGCCCGGACCCGCTCGTCGGTGATGCCGTGCACCGCGCGGGCGCCGTCCGGGATCGGCACTCCCGGATCGGCGAGCCAGGTGATGGTCTGCGCCGGTGCGCCCGGGGAGAGCTGGACGACCAGCGCGGCCGAGACGATCCGGTCGTGCTCGACGTCCACGCCGGTGGTCTCGGTGTCGAAGGAGGCGAGTGGGCCGGTGTACCAGTGCTTCTGCATGACTGCCCCTCAGACGTGCGTTCCGCGCCCTGGTGATACCCGGTTCTGACGCCCGCTCAACCCGTTTGGCCCAGGCCCGACCGGGGATCCTGCCCAGGACTGGCCCGTTCTATTGACCGGTCCGTCCGAATCCGGACGGACCCGGAGCCGGGGGAGGCCACGGGGCGATGGCACTGACACAGCCGCAGCCAGACGGGGCGGCGGCCGCACTGCGGGGGAACCTCGCGGTCACCGCCTGCATGGAGACGCTGCAGGTCGGCTATCTGCACGCGGTCGCCGCCGCGGCCGGCTGCTCGCTCTCCCAACCGTTCCCGGACAACGGCATCGACTGGCAGGTCAGCCACGGGTCCCGGGCGCACGAGGTGGACGACGAGGTCACCATCAAGATCCAGCTCAAGGCCACCCAGCAGATCGCGCCCGACCCGGCCGGGCCGTTCTTCAGCTTCACCCTGGACAACGACCACCTGCGCAAGCTCGCCCGCGCCCGGGTCGCCGTCCCGCGCATCCTGGTCGTGATGCTGCTGCCGCGCCGGGTCGACCACTGGCTCCGGGCCCGCCCGGACGCCCTGGAGCTGCGGCACTGCTGCTACTGGGTCAACCTGGCCGGCCACCCGGTCACCGGACAACGGCGCACCAACGTCCGGGTGCCCACCGACAAGGTCTTCGACGACCGCGCGCTCTGCGACATCATGGCCCGGGTCGGCGCGGGCGACAGCCCGTGACCGCCCGGCCCCGGCAGCGAGGAACTGGACCCATGACCCTGCCGCACGGACCGGACGACCCGTCCCAGGCCCTGCCCGACCCGGCCACCGTCGACCCGGCGGTGCTGACCACCCTGCTCGCCCGGCACGGCTGGGTCCGACGCGGTGGCCCCGCCGCCCGGTACGGACGCTGGACCCCGCCGGACGACGAACCCGGCACCAGCCTGCTCGTCCCCGCCGGGGACGGCTTCGACGACGCCGTCGACCTCCTCACCGACGCCGTCACCGCCCTCTCCCGCTCCCGCACCCCCTCCGCCCGCTCGATCCTGCTCGCCCTCGCCGTCCCCGGCGACGAACTGCGCTGGCGCCGCGAACGGCCCGGCCCCGCCGACGCCACCCCCTGGGACGACGCCGAGCGGCTCCAGCGGGCAGCGCGCACCATGCTCGCCGCCGGGGCCAAGGCCGGCCGGACCACGGCCGCCTACTTCGGCGCCCGGCTGGACGGCCTCGCCGGGGACTTCCTGGACCGCGTCCTGGTCGTCGAGCAGGGCGTCGTCGACCAGGGCGCCGCCCTCACCGCCTACACCCCCGCCCCCGAGGGCCGGGCCGCCGTCACCACTCTGGTCCGGGCCCTGGAGGCGCTGCGCGAGGCCGTCGACTACCGCCGGGTCAGCGGCGGGCCCGAGGCCTTCGAGAACGCCGTCAGGTCCGGGGTCAGCCGCGAACTCGTCCAGTCCGTCGAGGACCTGGTGCGCGGCGCGACCGCCGCCCGGCTCACCGTCGCCTGGTCGCCCGCCGCCGGGATCCCGGGCGGCTTCGGGGACCGCCGGATCGACCTCGACTTCTCACCCGGCGACCTGCCCGCCCTGGCCGAGGCCGCCGAGCTGCTGGAGCGCATCGAGCCCGCCGTCGACGTCACCGTGGTCGGCGTGGTCGTCCGGCTCAAGCGCGCCGACCCGTCCGGGCCCGGCTCGGTCCGACTGCGGGTGCTGGGCGGCGCCGAGGTCCGCGAACTCAAGCTGCGCCTGCCCGACCCCGACTACCGGCTCGCCGCCGAAGCCCACCTCTCCGGCGTCCCGGTCCGGGTCTCCGGCCGCCTGGAGCGCCGCGACGGCTTCCGCCGGCTGACCCGGCCGCACGGCCTGGAGCTGTGCGGCTGGGACGAGGGCGACCGCGAGCAACTGCTGAAGGGGCTCCAGGACGGAGGGGAGGGGGCGTAGGGCCTGCCCCTTGGGCGCGCGCCCGGCAAGGGCCCATGAGACAGGTCCTGAGTTCACGGTGCGGGTGACGCTCTCGGTACCATCGTCACGCGCAGCGCAGTGTTGCGTCCTCTGAATCCAGCACGTCAGGAGAGACCGGTGACGGACGTCCGGGTAATCATCAGCCGCGAACCCGATCGGGAAGAGCGCGTGGTGACGACGGGCACTACGGCCGCGGAGCTCTTCGCCGACGACCGCTCGATCATCGCCGCCCGCGTCGGCGGCCAGCTCAAGGACCTCGCCTACGTCCTCCAGGACGGCGACGAGGTCGAGCCGGTCGCGATCGGCAGCAAGGACGGCCTCGACATCCTGCGCCACTCCACCGCGCACGTGATGGCCCAGGCCGTGCAGCAGCTCTACCCCGAGGCCAAGCTCGGCATCGGCCCGCCGGTCAAGGACGGCTTCTACTACGACTTCGACGTCGAGAAGCCCTTCCACCCCGATGACCTCAAGGCCATCGAGAAGAAGATGCAGGAGATCATCAAGCGCGGACAGAAGTTCTCCCGCCGCGTGGTCACCGACGAGGCCGCCCGCGAGGAGCTGGGCGCCGAGCCGTACAAGCTGGAGCTGATCGGCCTCAAGGGCTCCGCCGCCACCGCCGGCGAGGGCGCCGACGTCGAGGTCGGCGCCGGCGAGCTGACCATCTACGACAACCTGGACGCCAAGAGCGGCGAGCAGTGCTGGGGCGACCTCTGCCGCGGCCCGCACCTGCCCAGCACCCGCCACATCCCGGCGTTCAAGCTGATGCGCAACGCGGCCGCCTACTGGCGCGGCAGCGAGAAGAACCCGATGCTGCAGCGCATCTACGGCACCGCCTGGCCGACCAAGGACGAGCTGAAGGCCCACCTGGACTTCCTGGTCGAGGCCGAGAAGCGCGACCACCGCAAGCTCGGCAACGAGCTCGACCTCTTTTCCATCCCCGAGGAGATCGGCTCCGGCCTCGCCGTCTTCCACCCCAAGGGCGGCATCATCCGCCGCGCCATGGAGGACTACTCGCGCAAGCGGCACGAGGAAGAGGGCTACGAGTTCGTCTACACCCCGCACGCCACCAAGGGGAAGCTCTTCGAGAAGAGCGGCCACCTCGACTGGTACGCGGACGGCATGTACCCGCCCATGCAGCTCGACGAGGGCGTGGACTACTACCTCAAGCCGATGAACTGCCCGATGCACAACCTGATCTTCGACGCGCGCGGCCGCTCGTACCGTGAACTGCCGCTGCGCCTCTTCGAGTTCGGGACGGTGTACCGGTACGAGAAGTCGGGTGTGGTGCACGGCCTGACCCGTGCCCGCGGCTTCACCCAGGACGACGCCCACATCTACTGCACCCGTGAGCAGATGGCGGACGAGCTCGACTCGACGCTGACGTTCGTCCTCAACCTCCTTCGTGACTACGGTCTGACCGACTTCTACCTGGAGCTGTCGACCAAGGACCCGGTGAAGTACGTCGGCAGCGACGAGACCTGGGAGGAGGCCACCCGCGTCCTCGCCGCCGTGGCCGAGAAGCAGGGCCTGCCGCTGGTGCCGGACCCGGGTGGCGCGGCCTTCTACGGTCCGAAGATCTCGGTGCAGGCGAAGGACGCCATCGGCCGTACCTGGCAGATGTCGACCATCCAGCTCGACTTCAACCTGCCCGAGCGCTTCGACCTGGAGTACACCGCGGCGGACGGTTCGCGTCAGCGGCCGGTCATGATCCACCGCGCGCTGTTCGGTTCGATCGAGCGCTTCTTCGCGGTGCTGCTGGAGCACTACGCCGGTGCCATGCCGCCGTGGCTGGCCCCGGTCACCGTGACCGGCATCCCGATCACCGACGAGCACGTGCCGTACCTGCTGGAGGTCGCGGCCGAGCTCAAGAAGCACGGGATCCGGGTCGAGGTGGACACCTCGGACGACCGCATGCAGAAGAAGATCCGCAACGCCCAGAAGACCAAGGTCCCGTTCATGCTGATCGCCGGCAACGACGACGTCGAGGCGGGCGCGGTGTCCTTCCGCTACCGCAACGGCGAGCAGAAGAACGGCGTTCCGCTGGCGGACGCGGTCCAGGAGATCGTGGACGCGGTGAAGAACCGCATCCAGGTGTGACGCCGTAGTCGGACCGTCACGCGCGGGGCAGGCTCTTGAAGAGTCTGCCCCGCGCGGCTTTGCAACCACCGTTGGGCGAATATGCTGATCAGCATGACGACTGAGCCGGAACTGCAGCGGGGCGTCGGTGAGCCGGACGGCTTCCGCCGCCTGTGGACCCCCCATCGGATGGCGTACATCCAGGGTGAGAACAAGCCCACCGGCCCGGCTCCGGACGACGGTTGCCCGTTCTGCTCGATCCCGTCGCTGAGCGACGAGGACGGGCTCGTCATCGCCCGGGGGAGCTCCGTGTTCGCGGTGCTGAACCTGTACCCGTACAACGGTGGGCACCTGATGGTGGTCCCGTACCGGCACGTGGCCGACTACACCGACCTGGACGAGGCGGAGACGGCCGAGCTGGCCGACTTCACCAAGAAGGCGATGACCGCGCTGCGGGCGGCCTCCGGGGCGCACGGGTTCAACATCGGGATGAACCAGGGCGCGGCGGCCGGGGCCGGGATCGCGGCGCACCTGCACCAGCACGTGGTGCCGCGCTGGGGCGGCGACACCAACTTCATGCCGGTGGTCGGCCACACCAAGGTGCTGCCGCAGCTGCTGGCGGACACCCGCAAGATGCTGGCCGAGGCCTGGCCGCAGGGCTGAGCCGGGCGCACGTACGAAAGGGGGCCTGCCACCGAGGAGTTCGGTGGCAGGCCCCCTTTCGTACGCCCGGATCAGCCGGCGTTGAACTCGTCGACCTTGTACGGGCGGCTGCCCTGTGCCTCGGACTTGATGATCGAGGTGCGGTTCTTGAAGAAGCGGTCCGCGTCCAGGTCGTGCTCCTGGAGGAACTCCAGCGTCGCGGTGTGCACCGCGTTGAGCACCGGGACGGACGCGTTGAGCGCGTTGTCGACCATGGAGCGGTTGTTCCAGGCGGTGGCGACCCAGGAGTGCCGCAGTCCGAAGGGCTCGGGCAGGCCGAGGCCGCCGCCGAGCCAGCCGAGCAGGCCCGGCATCCGGTGGAAGGGGGCGCGGACGGCCTGGCGGACCACCTCGTCGTTGTCGATCAGGGGGAGCTTGACGGTGCGCTCCTCCCAGAACTTCACCGTCTTGGCGATCGTCTTCTCCTTGTCCTTCGGCTTGTCGAAGAAGACGCCCTTGACCGGGCCGAGCGCGTAGCCGGCCACCGAGATGTTCAGCACGTTGGCCAGCAGGGTCACCGTGACGGTGAAGGTGATGACCAGCTTGCCGTCGTGGGTGATGAACTGGGTGGCCAGGTAGTGCCGGGGGCCGCCGGGGAAGGTCTGCTTGTCGGCGATGCTCTGCACGGCGAAGTCGCGCATCCGGTCGCCGTCCATGTCGGCGTTGCCGGGGCGGCTGATCTCGTCGGCGCCCTCGCTGATGTCGAAGACCACCCACTGCTTGATGTTGACGTTGGGGATGCCGCTGTTGGCGACGTGGCTGACGCCGAGGCCCTTGAGGTGGGCGGAGATCCGGCGGACCAGGTCCCAGGGGTGGAAGGCGCGGAAGTCGGCGTGGCCCTCGGCGGGGTGCAGGGTGTCGGCCAGGCGCCACTCGCCCCAGCGGCGGCCGGCGCCGAGGATGCCCTTCGGCCCGGCGTAGTGGTGGACGTTGGTCTCCTGCTCGGCGTCCAGGCGGCCGAGCTTGTCGCGCAGGTCGTTGGCCTTCTTGTCCAGGTCGTCGCGGGGGACGGCCTTGGCCACGGTGGCGGCGACCGCGCTGCCCTCGACCAGGTCCTGCCAGCGGGCGCGCAGGTCCTTGGCGAAGCGCTCGACGATCCGGCGGGCCAGGTACCAGCCGATCACCGGGGCGAGCATGGTGATCCGCAGGTAGACGCCCAGGACGCCGGCGGCCGGGGGACGCACCGCGAGCAGGACCGCGAGGGCGGCGGCCGCGATCAGGGCGAGGCCGCCGTAGACGTCGGCGCCGCGGGTGTTGTCCCGCTTGAGCCAGGCGCGCAGTTGGAAGGCGCCGAGCCAGATCAGGGTGCCGGGCAGGAAGAGCAGGCCGGTGACGACGGTGACGGTGCTGAGCTGCCGGTCGCGGGCGTTGCGCAGCTCCTCCGCGGCCAGGCAGTGTTCGACGACCTGCCGGGTGTCGACGCCGAAGGAGGGGACGAGGGGCTTGCGGTCGCCGCCGAGGGCGCGGGAGATCAGGGCCCTGCTGAAGGCCTCGCCGAGGTTGGGGCGGAAGAGGGCGAATCGGCCCTTCTTCTCCTTGGCGTCGGTGACGTCCTCGACGAACTTGCCGATCTCGCCGTCCCGGTAGGCGGCTGAGGAGAGCGCCTGGGTGACGGCGGTCTGCGGGCCGGCGTCGGTCCGGGGTATCTGCGCACCCGGGGTCATGTCGAGTGTGGTCACGGTGGCGTCCCCTCCTCCCCTTGTCAGCGGCAGGTTACCGTGCCGTGGCACCCCCGCGCGGATGATCGTCTGAAGTACCGTCACGAACCGTCACGATCGAGCCGCACCGGCCTGAGAGGCATGATGCCCAGCTTCGGCCCGGTCGATACCCACCTGAACCGGCCGTGTCGGGGTGGAGGAGGATGGAGGGCGAAGGCATGACGAAGGGGGCTGTTGTGAAGGATCCGGTGCTGGTTTTCGACGGGGACTGCGCGTTCTGCTCGTCCTGCGTCCGGTGGGGGGAGACGTACCTGCGGCAGACGCTGGCCTCAGGGGGCTGGGAGGCGGTGCCGTTCCAGTTCGCGGAGCTGTCGGAGCTGGACGCGCTCGCGGGTGGCCTGGGCGAGGTGTCGGCCGAGCGGGCCGAGCGCGAGGTGCTGTGGGTGACGCCGGCGGGCCGGGTGTACGGGGGCGCGCAGGCGGTGGCGCGGCTGTTGATGCGCTCCGGGGGCGCGTGGGCGTACCTGGGGGCGGTGTTGGCCCTCGCGCCGGTGCGGCCGGTGGCGGCCCTGGCGTACCGCTGGGTGTCGCGCAACCGGCACCGGATGCCGGGGGGTACGGCGGCGTGCGCGCTGCCGCGGCGTACCGGGGCCGCTCAGTCGGTGTAGCGCTCGGCCAGGGCGGTGGGCATGGGTTCGTGGCGCAGGTAGGCGCGGGAGAACTCGGCGGTGCCGTGGGTGAGTGAGCGCAGGTCGACCGGGTAGCGGGCGAGTTCGAGTTCGGGGACCTCGGCGCGCAGCAGGGTGAGGTTCGGCCCGCCCGTCTCCGTGCCGAGGACCCGGCCGCGGCGGGCGGAGAGGTCGCCGAGGACGGCGCCGAGGTACTCGTCGGGCAGCAGGACGCTGACGGCGGCGACGGGTTCGAGCAGCCGGATGACGGCGTGCTCGGCGGCGTCGCGCAGGGCGAGGGCGGCGGCGTTCTGGAAGGAGGCGTCGGAGGAGTCGACGGAGTGCGCCTTGCCGTCGGTGAGGGTGACCCGGACGTCGACGAGCGGATGGCCGGTGGCGACGCCCTTGGCGAGTTGGGCGCGGATGCCCTTCTCGACGGAGGGGATGAAGTGCTTGGGGACGGCGCCGCCGACGACGTGTTCCTGGAACTCGAAGCCGGAGCCGGCCGGCAGGGGTTCGACCTCCAGGTCGCAGATGGCGTACTGGCCGTGGCCGCCGGACTGCTTGACCAGGCGGCCGTGGCCGGCGGCGGCGGTGCCGAAGGTCTCGCGCAGGGCGACCTTGGGCTCGACGGTGTCGACGTGGACGCCGTGGCGGGTGCGCAGCCGGTCGAGGACGACCTCGGCGTGGGCCTCGCCGGTGCACCAGAGGACCAGCTGGTGGGTGTCGGGGTTCTGTTCCAGGCGTAGGGCCGGGTCCTCGGCGGTGAGCCGGGTGAGGGCCTGGGAGAGCTTGTCGTCGTCGGCCTTGCTGTGCGCCTCGACGGCGATGGGCAGCAGGGGTTCGGGGAGGGTCCAGCCGTCGAGTTCGACGGGGTGGCCGGGCTCGTGGACGGTGTCGCCGGCCCGGGCGGTGGTGAGTTTGGCGGCGCAGACGAGGTCGCCCGCGATGGCGTGCGGGACGGGCCGCTGGAGTTTGCCGAACGGGCTGGTGAGGCCGGTGACGCGCTCGTCGCCGTTCTGGTCGGCGGTGTGGGCGGGGCCGACCAGGTGGATCCTGGTGTCGGGGCGCAGGGTGCCTGCGTACACGCGCACCAGGCTGATCCGGCCGACATAGGCGTCGCCGGTGACGCGGACGACCTGGGCGGCGAGCTGGGCGTCGGGGTCGCAGTCGGGGGCGGGGCGGGTGCGTTCGGTGGGGTCGGGGAAGGTGTGGGCGATCAGGTCGAGGAGTTCGGCGGCGCCCAGGCCGTTCTCGCTGGTGGGGACGGCGGGGTGGAGGCTGCAGGCGAGGACTTCGCGGCGCAGGCCGGCTTCGAGGGAGTCGGTGTCGAGGGTGTCGCCGGAGAGGTAGCGCTCCATGAGGGCGTCGTCCTGGCCGGAGATGGCCTCGACGAGGCTGTCGTGGGCGGGGCCGGTGTCGGGGAGCGGGGCGGCGTCGCCGTAGGTGTCGCCGGTGAGCAGGTCCACGCTGCCGTCGGGGTGTCCGTTGTGGAGGACGGGCAGGAAGAGTGGGCGCAGGGTGTCCGGGCCGAGCCCGAAGGCGTCGTGGCAGGTGGTGAGGATGTCGTCGAAGCCGGTGCGGGCGAGGTCGAGTTTGGCGACGGCGATGGCGCGCGGGATGCCTTCGGCGGCGCACTCGCGCCAGAGCGCGCGGGTGGGGGCGGTGACCGGGTCGGTGGCGGAGACGACGAAGACGGCGGCGTCGGCGGCGTGCAGGGCGGCCCGCAGGTCGGCGGCGAAGTCGGGGTGGCCGGGCGGGTCGATCAGGTTGATCTTGACGCCCTTCCATTCGAGCGGGAGCAGCGAGAGCTGGACGGAGCGCTGCTGCTGGTGCTCGATCTCCTCGTAATCGGAGACGGTGGTGCCGTCGGTGACGCGTCCGGCCCGCCCGGTGGCGCCGGCGGCGAGGGCGAGGGATTCGGCGAGGGTGGTCTTGCCCACACCGCTGGAGCCGATGAGGACGACGTTGCGCAGGTCCCGGGGGCCGGTGACGGCGGGCGCCTGACCGGCTCGTGCCGTGCTGCGGTCGGGCATCGGGGTCTCCTCCCGTAGCGCCGAGGCTGTCTTTGGCAGTCTAGGGTCGGGTGACGCGGTGGCGCGTGTCGTGCGGGCCATCGGTGACCGTCCGTGTATGGGCCGTGGCCGGTGTGCCGTCCGGCGGTGCGTGCGCCTGAGCGTGTCCCCGGCGTGGCTACGATGGGTGCGCCGGGCGGACTCATTCGTCCGGCCGTCTGCTGCGCGCGCTGCGCCAGGCGGGTACCTGGGAGATCGGAGCGGCTGGGAAGGCCATGCTCAACAAATACGCGCGTGCCTTCTTCACACGTGTTCTGACCCCGTTCGCCGCGTTCCTGATCCGTCTGGGCGTGAGCCCGGACGCCGTGACGCTGATCGGTACCGCCGGTTCGGTGGCCGGTGCGCTGGTGTTCTTCCCGCGAGGGGAGTTCTTCTGGGGCACCATCACGATCACGCTGTTCATCTTCTCGGACCTGGTGGACGGGAACATGGCCCGTCAGCTGGGTCGGAGCACCAAGTGGGGGGCGTTCCTGGACTCCACGCTGGACCGGGTCGCGGACGCGGCGATCTTCGGCGGTCTGGCGATGTGGTACGCGGGCAAGGGTGACAACAACCTGCTGTGCGCGGTGGCGATCTTCTGCCTGGCCAGCGGCCTGGTGGTGTCGTACACCAAGGCGCGGGCGGAGAGCCAGGGCCTGCCGTGCGACGTGTCGGGGCTGGTGGAGCGGGCCGAGCGGCTGGTGGCCAGCCTGGTGGCGGCCGGGGTCGCGGGTCTGCACAAGTTCGGGGTGCCGTACGTGGAGTGGCTGCTGCCGGTGGCGCTGTGGCTGGTGGCGGCGGGCAGCCTGGTGACGGTGTTCCAGCGGATGCTGACCGTGCGCCGGGAGGCGTTCGAGGCCGACCGAGCGGCGGCCGGGAGCTGATGGGGGGCGTCCTGCGGTGACGGACCGACTGGTGTACTGGGCGTACGCGCTGGGGTGGGGGGTGCTGAAGCACCTGCCGGAGCCGGTGGCGCGGGGCCTGTTCGACCGGCTGGCGGACTACGCGTGGTGGCGGCGCGGCAAGCGGGTGCTCCAGCTGGAGGCCAACCTGCGCCGGGTCCGTCCGGGGCTGGACGAGGCCGCGCTGCGGTCACTGTCGCGGGCCGGGATGCGCTCGTACCTGCGGTACTGGATGGAGTCCTTCCGGCTGCCGGTGTGGAGCCGGGCCAGGGTCGCCCGGGACGTCCAGGTGGAGGGCTTCGAGAACCTGCGGGGGGCGCTGGAGGCCGGGCGGGGCGCGGTGATAGCCCTGCCGCACATGGGCAACTGGGACCTGGCGGGCACCTGGGTGGCGCAGCAGGGCTACCCGTTCACCACCGTCGCCGAGCGGCTGAAGCCGGAGCGGCTGTTCGACCGGTTCGTCGCGTTCCGGGAGGGCCAGGGCATGGAGGTCCTGGCGCTGACCGGCAGCGGCATGAACGTGATCGGCACGCTGGCGCGGCGGCTGCGCGAGGGCCGGCTGGTCTGCCTGGTGGGGGACCGGGATCTCTCGGAGGCGGGCATCGAGGTGTCCTTCTTCGGGGAGGCGACCCGGATGCCGGCCGGGCCGGCGGCGCTGTGCCAGCGGACCGGGGCGGCGCTGCTGCCGGTGACGCTCTGGTACGACGGTCCGGTGCTGCGGGGGCGGATCCACGCCGAGGTCGTGGCGCCCGAGGAGGGCGACCGCAGGGCGCGGACCCTGGCGATGACCCAGGCGATGGCGGACGTGTGGGAGCGGGGCATCCGGGAGTACCCGCAGGACTGGCACATGCTGCAGAAGCTCTGGCTGGCCGACCTGCCGGTCCGTGAGACGGTGAAGGGGTCGCCCGCGGTGCGCGCGGAGGCGGCGCCGGAGCCCGCGGCCGAGGCCTCCGGGTCCTGAGCCCGCCCCGTACGACCTGTCCGAAGGAGCTTGAGGAACCCGTGAAGATCGGCATCGTCCGGGTCCTGAGCCCGCCCCGTACGACCTGTCCGAAGGAGCTTGAGGAACCCGTGAAGATCGGCATCGTCTGCCCGTACGACTGGGACGTCCCCGGTGGGGTGCAGTTCCACATCCGGGACCTGGCCGAGCACCTGATCCGGCTGGGCCACCAGGTGTCGGTGCTGGCGCCGGCCGAGGACGACGAGGCGCTGCCGCCGTACGTGGTCTCGGCCGGGCGGGCGGTGGCGGTGCCCTACAACGGGTCGGTGGCGCGGCTGAGCTTCGGCATCCTGTCGGCGGCGCGGGTGCGGCGGTGGCTGCGCGAGGGCCGCTTCGACATCCTGCACGTGCACGAGCCGGCCTCGCCGAGCCTGTCGATGCTGGCCGCCTGGTCGGCCACCGGGCCGATGGTGGGCACCTTCCACACCTCGAACCCGCGCTCCCGGGCGATGATCGCGGCCTCGCCGATCCTGCAACCGGGCCTGGAGAAGATGCGGGCCCGGATCGCGGTGTCGGAGTACGCCCGGCGCACCCTGGTGGAGCACCTGGGCGGGGACGCGGTGGTGATCCCGAACGGCGTGGACGTCGGCTTCTTCGCGGACGCCGAGCCGGACGGGCGCTGGACGGGCAACGCGGCCGCGGGGGAGCCGGGCACGATCGGCTTCATCGGCCGGATCAACGAGCCGCGCAAGGGCCTGCCGACGCTGCTGGCGGCGCTGCCGAGGATCCTGGCCGAGCGGCCCGGGGTGCGGCTGCTGGTCGCGGGCAAGGGGGACGAGGAGGAGGCCGTCGCCGGCCTGGCGCCCGAGGTCCGCGAGCAGGTGGAGTTCCTCGGGATGGTGTCCGACCGGGAGAAGGCCCGGCTGCTGCGCAGCGTGGACCTGTACGTGGCGCCGAACACCGGCGGGGAGAGCTTCGGGATCATCCTGGTCGAGGCGATGTCGGCGGGCGCGCCGGTGCTGGCCAGCGACCTGGACGCGTTCAAGCAGGTGCTGGACGGCGGGGACGCCGGGGAGCTGTTCCCGGTGGAGGACGCGGACGCGCTGGCCCGTACGGCGCTGCGGCTGCTGGGCGACCCGGCGCGGCTGGAGGAGCTGCGCAAGGCGGCCTCGCGGCACGTGCGGCGGTTCGACTGGTCGACGGTGGGCGCGGACATCCTGGCGGTGTACGAGACCGTGACGGCCGGGGAGGCGGCGGTGGTCGAGGAGGACGTGCGCTCCGCCCCGAGCCGAAGGGCGCGCCGGTGACGAGAGGGAGAAGCGACCAGCGAGGTACGAGCGCCGGGGACTGATCGGCGGGCCGGTCGGTGGTGGTGGGCCCGCGGGGCGGCCGGATGTTCGTGGCGTTAGGGTCGGGCGACCGCACCACCGCGATTCATGGGGGCAACGATGCCGCAGATCTCCGTCGACTACTCCGCCGGCCTGGCCGGCTTCGACCGGGTGTCGCTCGGTGTGGCGATCAACCGGCTCGCGGAGGAGACCATCGACGCGAAGCCGGGGTCGTGCAAGACGGTGTTCCGCCAGAGCGAGCTGCTCGTCGTGGGGACGTCCAGGATCCCGCACGACGGGCAGGTCTTCGTCGAGTTCCAGATCTTCCCGGGTCGCACGCCGGAGGCGAAGGCGGCGCTGAGCGAGGGCGTCCTGGCGCTGCTGGCCGAGCACGTGAAGCCGAAGCCCGGGGTGCGGCTGTTCACCGCCGTGAACATCGTGGACATCGACCGGGAGAGCTACCGCAGCGCGACCGCCCAGGGGTGAGCCGGTGACACCCGGTAACGTAGCGGCCCGTGACTACCTGGATCTGGGCCGGCGTGGCCGTGGTGCTGTTCGGCATGTACCTGAGTTGGACGGCCGGGCGCTTGGACCGGCTGCATGCCCGGATCGACGCCGCGCGGGCGGCGCTGGACGCGCAGCTGGTCCGTCGGGCCTCGGTGGCGATGGAGCTGGCGACGTCCTCGCTGCTGGACCCGGCGGCCTCGCTGTTGCTGTTGGACGCGGCGCACGCGGCGCGGCAGGCCGACGACGAGCAGCGCGAGGTGGCGGAGAGCCAGCTGAGCCTGGCGCTGCGGGCGGTGTTCGAGGAGCCGGAGCAGGTGGCGGCGCTGATGGCCGAGCCGGGCGGCGAGGACGCCGTTCGTGATCTGACGGCCGCGGTGCGCCGGGTGCCGATGGCCCGCCGGTTCCACAACGATGCGGTGCGGGCGGCGCGGGCGGTGCGTGAGCACCGGCTGGTGCGCTACTTCCGGCTGGCGGGGAAGGCGCCGTTCCCGCTGGCCTTCGAGATGGACGACGCCCCGCCGCCCGCGCTCACGCCCGAGGGGGCACCTGCTTAGGCTGTCCCCGGATACGGCCCGTTTGTCGCATCCCGTCGTCCGGGCTGGACTGGGTGGCACATGGAGGGGCCACCCGTTCCGCCTACCATAGGGCGATAGCACTGGTTCATCTTCGAGTGAGGTCTCACGTGTCCACCACCCCCACCACCGCAGACCAGCCGCAGATCGGTACCGCCCGGGTCAAGCGCGGCATGGCCGAGCAGCTCAAGGGCGGTGTGATCATGGACGTGGTCAACGCCGAGCAGGCGAAGATCGCCGAGGACGCCGGCGCGGTGGCCGTCATGGCTCTGGAGCGGGTTCCGGCCGACATCCGCAAGGACGGCGGCGTGGCCCGCATGTCCGACCCGAACATGATCGAGGAGATCATCAACGCGGTCTCCATCCCGGTGATGGCCAAGTCCCGCATCGGCCACTTCGTCGAGGCCCAGGTCCTGCAGTCGCTCGGTGTCGACTACATCGACGAGTCCGAGGTGCTGACCCCGGCCGACGAGGTCAACCACTCCGACAAGTGGGCCTTCACCACCCCCTTCGTCTGCGGCGCCACCAACCTGGGCGAGGCCCTGCGCCGCATCGCCGAGGGCGCGGCCATGATCCGCTCGAAGGGCGAGGCCGGCACCGGCAACGTCGTCGAGGCCGTCCGCCACCTGCGCCAGATCAAGAACGAGATCGGCCAGCTGCGCGCCCTGGACCACAACGAGCTGTACGCCGCCGCCAAGGAGCTGCGCGCCCCGTACGAGCTGGTCAAGGAGGTCGCCGAGCTCGGCAAGCTGCCGGTGGTGCTGTTCTCCGCCGGTGGCGTGGCCACCCCGGCCGACGCCGCGCTGATGCGCCAGCTGGGCGCCGAGGGCGTCTTCGTCGGCTCCGGCATCTTCAAGTCGGGCGACCCGGCCAAGCGCGCCGCCGCCATCGTGAAGGCCACCACCTTCTATGACGACCCGAAGATCATCGCGGACGCCTCCCGCAACCTGGGCGAGGCCATGGTCGGCATCAACTGCGACACCCTGCCGGAGACCGAGCGCTACGCCAACCGCGGCTGGTAATCGCCCCTCCCGCCCGTAGATCGGCTCAGGCCCGCCGCGGCGCCCCGGCGCGCGGCGGGCCGTGCCGCGTATTTCCGTAGTAACGATCGATTGAGGTTGAAGACCGTGAGCACTCCAGTCATCGGCGTCCTCGCCCTGCAGGGCGACGTCCGCGAGCACCTGGTGGCGCTGGCCGAGGCCGACGCGCTCGCCCGTCCGGTGCGCCGTGCCGAGGAGCTGGCCGAGGTCGACGCGCTGGTGATCCCCGGCGGGGAGTCCACCACCATGTCCAAGCTGGCGCTGCTGTTCGGCGTGATGGACCCGGTGCGCGAGCGGGTCGCCGCCGGGATGCCGGTGTACGGCACCTGCGCGGGCATGATCATGCTGGCCGACAAGATCCTCGACGGCCGGGAGGACCAGGAAACCGTCGGCGGCATCGACATGACGGTGCGCCGCAACGCCTTCGGCCGCCAGAATGAGTCCTTCGAGTCCGGGATCGCCTTCAAGGGCCTGGACGACGCGCCGGTGCACGGAGTCTTCATCCGCGCCCCCTGGGTCGAGGCGGTCGGCGCGGGTGTCGAGGTGCTGGCCGAGCTGCCCGCCGCGGACGGTCCGGAGGCCCGGATCGTGGCCGTGCGCCAGGGCAACCTGCTGGCCACCTCCTTCCACCCGGAGCTCACCGGCGACCACCGCGTGCACGCCTACTTCGTGCGGATGGTCGAGGAGCACCTCGCCGCTCGGTAGGGCACCCGTAGCCGTGTGCGCCTCACCGGTGACGACACCGGTAAGATCTCATCTGTTTCATTTCCATTTGGCGACGTAAAGGAGCTGGCGATGTCCGGCCACTCTAAGTGGGCTACCACCAAGCACAAGAAGGCCGTGATCGACGCCAAGCGCGGCAAGCTCTTCGCCAAGATGATCAAGAACATCGAGGTGGCGGCGCGCACCGGCGGTCCCGACCCGGCGGGCAACCCGACCCTCTACGACGCCATCCAGAAGGCGAAGAAGAGCTCGGTCCCGATCGACAACATCAACCGCGCCGTCAAGCGCGGTGGCGGTCTGGAGGCCGGCGGTGCCGACTACCAGACCATCATGTACGAGGGCTACGGCCCGAACGGTGTCGCCGTCCTGATCGAGTGCCTCACCGACAACCGCAACCGCGCCGCCTCCGATGTGCGCGTGGCGATGACCCGCAACGGCGGTTCGATGGCCGACCCGGGTTCGGTCTCGTACCTGTTCACCCGCAAGGGTGTCGTGATCGTCCCCAAGGCCGACGGCGTGGACGAGGACAAGCTGTTCGAGATCGTCCTCGACCAGGACCCGGAGGAGATCAACGACCTCGGCGACTCCTTCGAGATCGTCTCCGAGGCCTCCAAGATGGTCGACGTGCGCACCGCGCTGGTCGACGCCGGCGTCGACTACGACTCGGCCGAGGCCAACTTCCTCCCGAGCATGCAGGTCGAGCTGGACGTCGACGGCGCCCGCAAGATCCTCAAGCTGATCGACGCGCTCGAGGACAGCGACGACGTGCAGAACGTCTTCGCCAACTTCGACATCTCCGACGAGGTCGGCGCGCAGCTCGACGCCGAGTAACACGGCATCGCTCGATCGATGACGAGTGATCGTTCTCACTGCCCGGCCCGGTGGTCCCAGGACCGCCGGGCCGGTGTCGTCGGCGGGGTTGTCGGACCCGGACGGTAGCCTTCGCGAAGGTCACTCGCCGCGAGCCGCGAACCGGGGAGGCGAGTGGCGAACAGCGGAGAGGCGGGGCGTGACGTGCGGGTGCTGGGTGTGGACCCGGGGCTGACCAGGTGCGGGGTCGGTGTGGTCGAGGGCGCGCCGGGCCGGCCGCTGCGGATGGTCGGGGTGGGCGTGGTGCGCACGCCCGCCGAGGCCGGGATCGGGCAGCGGCTGCTGCTGGTCGAGCAGGGGATCGAGGGCTGGCTGGACGAGCACCGGCCCGATCTGGTGGCCGTCGAGCGGGTCTTCGCCCAGCACAACGTCCGGACCGTGATGGGGACGGCCCAGGCCAGCGCGGTCGCGATGCTCTGCGCCACCCGGCGCGGCATCCCCGTCACCCTGCACACCCCCAGTGAGGTCAAGGCCGCCGTCACCGGCTCGGGCCGGGCGGACAAGGCGCAGGTCACGGCCATGGTGCAGCGGCTGCTGCGGCTGGACGCCCCGCCCAAGCCCGCCGACGCGGCCGACGCGCTGGCGCTGGCCATCTGCCACATCTGGCGCGGCGGGGCGACCAACCGCCTGGAGGCCGCGGTCAACGCCGCCCGCTCCACCTCGCGCTCCATGCCTCTGAAAGCCCCCTCTACTTCTGTGAAAGGCAGGCTTCGGTGATCGCCTTCGTCCAGGGCCCCGTGGCGGCCATCTCCTCCGGCGTCGCGGTGGTCGAGGTCGGCGGGGTCGGCATGGCCGTGCAGTGCACCCCGAACACCCTGGCCGGCCTGCGGCTGGGCGAGCCGGCCCGGCTGGCGACCTCGCTGGTGGTCCGGGAGGACTCGCTCACCCTGTTCGGCTTCGCGGACGACGACGAGCGCTCGGTGTTCGAGATCCTGCAGGCCGCGCCGGGCGTCGGCCCCAAGCTGGCCCAGGCGATCCTCGGCGTGCACAGTCCGGACGCGCTGCGCGCCGCGGTCGCGGGCGGGGACGAGAAGGCGCTGGTCGCCGTGCCGGGCATCGGCAAGGCGAAGGCGGCCAAGCTGCTGCTGGAGTACAAGGACAAGCTGGGCGCGCCGCACGGCGCGGTGCCCGCCCAGAAGCCGATCGCCGCCGGCCCGGCGTCGTGGAGCGAGCAGCTGCACTCCGCGCTGACCGGCCTGGGCTACGCCCCGCGTGAGGCGGACGAGGCAGTGGCGGCCGTCACCCCGGAGGCGGAGGCGCAGCAGACGCCGGACGTGGGCGCCCTGCTCCGGCTGGCGCTGCGCGGCCTCAACCGCGCCCGCTGAATCCCCCCTGACGATCTGTCTGTTTGTCGACAACGGAGACTTTGGAGCCCGCGAGGATGTACGACTCGGAACCTGCGGACCGGCTGGTCACGGCCGCCGCCGACGGCGAGGACCAGGCGGTGGAGGCGGCGCTGCGCCCCAAGCTGCTGGAGGAGTTCATCGGCCAGGAGCGGGTGCGTGAGCAGCTGTCCCTGGTGCTCCAGGCCGCCCGCAAGCGCGGCAGCGCGCCCGACCACGTGCTGCTGAGCGGGCCTCCGGGGCTCGGCAAGACCACCCTGTCCATGATCATCGCCGCTGAGCTGGGCGCCCCGATCCGGATCACCTCCGGCCCGGCCATCCAGCACGCGGGGGACCTCGCGGCGATCCTCTCCTCGCTCACCGAGGGCGAGGTGCTCTTCCTCGACGAGATCCACCGGATGTCCCGGCCGGCCGAGGAGATGCTCTACATGGCGATGGAGGACTTCCGGGTCGACGTGATCGTCGGCAAGGGCCCGGGCGCCACCGCCATCCCGCTGGAGCTGCCGCCCTTCACCCTGGTCGGCGCCACCACCCGGGCCGGGCTACTGCCGCCCCCGCTGCGCGACCGCTTCGGCTTCACCGGGCACATGGAGTTCTACGCCCCGAACGAGCTGCAGCGGGTGGTGCACCGCTCGGCAGCCCTGCTGGACGTCGAGATAGACCCGGCCGGCGCGGCCGAGATCGCCGGGCGCTCGCGCGGCACCCCGCGCATCGCCAACCGGCTGCTGCGCCGGGTCCGCGACTACGCCCAGGTGCGGCACGACGGCCAGGTCAGCGCCGAGATCGCCGCCCAGGCGCTGGACGTCTACGAGGTGGACGCCCGCGGCCTGGACCGGCTGGACCGCGCGGTGCTGGACGCACTGCTGCGGCTGTTCGGCGGCGGGCCGGTCGGTTTGTCGACACTCGCGGTCGCCGTGGGGGAGGAGGCCGAGACGGTCGAGGAGGTGGCCGAGCCCTTCCTGGTCCGCGAGGGCCTGCTCGCCCGCACCCCGCGCGGGCGGATCGCCACCGCCGCCGCCTGGCAGCACCTCGGCCTGACCCCACCGGTACAGACCGCGCCGGTCCGGACCACCCGCGGTGCGGCGACCGCCCAGCCGGAGCTGTTCCCGGCGGACGGAAGTTGACCGGCATGGGCTGAACGGGTGAGAGGTGTCCACCGGTTCCCGGCGCCCGGCCAGACGCCGCAGGGCGGGGAGGAGCCAGGGGAGAAGTCCGTGGAAACTGTGCAGGCCGAGGGTCGCCACTTTCGGCGGCAGGATGCGATGCTTGGCGTTGTCCGATCAGTTCGGGGTCGCCTAGACTCCGCCGGACCGCCCCTCTCACCTGACGGGCCGACCCATACCACACAGGCCGCCGGCCGGCGGCCCGTAAAGGACCCTGGCTGCAGTGAACCTCATCATCCTTCTCCTCCCGATCATCGCGATCGTGCTCATGTTCCGGTCGCAGAAGAAGCGCCAGTCGCAGATGCAGCAGATGCAGACCTCGCTGGAGCCCGGGGCGGGGGTGCGCACCATCGGCGGCCTGTACGCCCAGGTGAAGGCGGTCAACGACGAGACCGTCGAGCTGGAGATCGCTCCCGGCGTGGTCACCCACTTCACCAAGAGCGCCATCGCGGCCGTCCTGGACCCCCAGGAGTACGACGCGATCATCAACGGTCGCCCCGGCGATGACGAGCTGCCCGAGCCCGAGGCCGAGGACGCGGACGCCGCGCCGGTCGAGGACAAGGCGCTGTCGCTCACCAAGGACAGCGCCGAGAAGGGCGATGCCGAGGGCGGGGCTCCCGCGAGCAAGTAGTACGGCCGGGCAACCCGCCCGGCCGCGCGGCGCAGTGCCGCGAGCCCACAGGACCTCAGGGCCGCAGAACCGCCATGCCCCCGTCCCGCCACGAGCCGGACGGGGGTCCGGCCGGGGAGGTGGCATGGACAGGGAGAAACGAGCAAGGTGGCAACACCCAAG
This sequence comes from Kitasatospora sp. NPDC058190, assembly GCF_042883685.1. Lineage (NCBI taxonomy): Bacteria > Bacillati > Actinomycetota > Actinomycetes > Kitasatosporales > Streptomycetaceae > Kitasatospora > Kitasatospora sp. NPDC058190. The sequence goes on along the minus strand of NZ_JBHVVI010000058.1, from coordinate 31,488 downwards.
TCGCGCCCGCGCGACGGCTACCCAGGGCGGGCGCTGGCCCTCATCCTGGTCGTCACCGTCGGACTGGTCGCCCTCATGTTCGGGACGGGCAACACCAAGCCCCGGCTCGGAATCGACCTCGCCGGTGGCACCAGCATCACGCTGACGGCGAAGTCGACCGACCCCAAGGCGGTCAACAAGTCCAACATGGACATCGCCGTCGGGATCATCGAGCGCCGGGTCAACGGAATGGGTGTCTCCGAGGCGGAGGTCCAGACCCAGGGCTCGGACACGATCATCGTGAACATCCCCAAGGGCGGCGACCGGCAGAACGCGGCGGACCAGGTCGGTACCACCGCGAAGCTGTTCTTCCGTCCGGTCCTGGCCGTGGCGCCCAGCGGCGTCACCCCGCCCGCGCCCACCGGCACCCCGTCCGCCGGCGCGACCGGCAGCCCGAGCGCCGCCCCCTCGGGCAGCGCCACCCCGTCGGCCACCGCCTCGGCCTCGGCGGGCGCGAGCTCCTCCGCCAGCCACGCGCCGACCGCCTCGGCGAGCGCCACCAAGCAGGGCCGCGCCGTCGGTGAGGCCCTGGCCGCCGAGGGCGCCAGCCCGTCGGCCGCCGCCACCGGCGCGAGCGCCGCTCCCTCCGCCGCCGCCACCGGCTCGGCGGCCCCGGCCGCCAGCGGCGCCCCGAGCGCCCAGCCCACCGCGCCGAGCGCCGCCGACCTGAGCGCCGCGATGACCCAGGGCACCGTCCCGCCGGAGCTGGCCGACGCCTTCGCGAAGCTCGACTGCTCCAAGCCCGAGGTCCGCGCCGCCCAGACCGGCGCCGAGGACAAGGCCATGGTGGCCTGCTCCCAGAAGGCCGAGCACGGCTACTACGAGAAGCTGGCCCTCGGCCCCGCGGCCGTGAAGGGCGCGGACATCTCCAAGGCCCAGGCGGGCCTCGACACCCAGACCGGCGGCGGCTGGCAGGTCCAGCTGCAGTTCAACGGCGCCGGCACCGACGCCTTCTCCAAGGTCACCGGCCAGCTGGCCACCCAGACCCCGCCGGCCAACCAGTTCGCCATCGTGCTGGACAACCAGGTGGTCTCGCACCCGCAGGTCAACGGTCCGATCCCGGGCGGTAGCGCGGTCATCACCGGACAGTTCTCCCAGGCCGAGGCGCAGGACCTCTCCAACGTGCTGAGCTACGGCGCCCTGCCGCTGGAGTTCACCAAGAGCGACATCACCACCGTCTCCCCGGCGCTGGGCAGTGACCAGCTCAAGGCCGGTCTGGTCGCCGGTGCGATCGGCATGCTGCTGGTCGTCGCGTACTCGCTGATCTACTACCGCGGCCTGGGCCTGGTCTCGATCTCCGGTCTGGTCGTCTCGGCGGCCCTGACCTACTCGCTCATGAGCCTGCTCGGCGGCGGGATCGGATTCGCGCTGAACCTGCCGGCGGTCTGCGGTGCGATCGTCGCGATCGGCATCACCGCCGACTCCTTCATCGTGTACTTCGAGCGCATCCGCGACGAGGTCCGCGAGGGCGCCCCGCTGCGCCCGGCGGTCCAGCGGGCCTGGCCGCGTGCCCGACGCACCATCCTGGTCTCGGACTTCGTGTCCTTCCTCTGTGCCGCCGTGCTCTACGTGGTCTCGGTCGGCAAGGTCCAGGGCTTCGCCTTCACCCTGGGTCTGACCACCGCGCTCGACGTCGTGGTGATCTTCCTCTTCACCAAGCCGCTGATCACGCTGCTGGCCCGGCGCAAGTTCTTCGCCGAGGGTCACCCGTGGTCCGGCCTGGACCCGAAGCGGCTGGGCGCCCGCCCGCCGCTGCGCAGCAGCCGTCGCCGTAGCTCCTCCTCTGCCGCCGTGAAGGAGGCCTGACACCGTGTCACGCTTCTCCAATCTGGGCCACCGGCTCTACCAGGGCGAGGTCAGCTTCGACTTCGTCGGGCGCCGTAAGCTCTGGTACTCGATCTCCGGTGTGATCGTGCTGGTCGCGGCGATCGGCCTGGCCATGGGCCTGCACCTGGGCATCGAGTTCAAGGGCGGCTCGGTCTACACCGTGACCAAGCCGGGTCTGACCGTCTCGCAGGCGCAGGACAAGGCCGACCAGGTCGTCTCCTCGCACCCGCTGGTGCAGTCGACCGACGGCAACAAGATCCGCATCCAGGTCAGCACCGACGAGCCGAAGAGCTCCGACGAGGTCCGCTCGCAGCTCGCCGAGAAGATCGGCGTGCCGCTGGACACCGTCGAGGCCCAGGTCATCGGCCCCAGCTGGGGCAAGCAGATCTCCAACAAGGCGCTCACCGGCCTGATCATCTTCATGGTCCTGGTGACGCTCTACCTGGCGATCGCCTTCGAGTGGCGGATGGCGGTGGCCGCCCTGGTCGCCCTGATCCACGACCTGCTGATCACCATCGGTGTGTACGCCCTAGTGGGCTTCGAGGTCACCCCCGGTACGGTGATCGGGTTCCTGACGATCCTCGGTTACTCGCTCTACGACACGGTCGTCGTCTTCGACACCGTGAAGGAGAACACCAAGGACCTCACCAAGCAGAACAAGCGCACCTACAGCGAGGCGGCCAACGCCGGCCTCAACCAGACCCTGGTGCGTTCGCTCAACACCACCGTGGTGGCGCTCCTGCCGGTCGCCGCGCTGCTGTTCATCGGCGGCGGCCTGCTGGGCGCCGGGACCCTGAACGACATCTCGCTCGCGCTGTTCATCGGCCTCGCGGCCGGTGCCTACTCCTCGATCTGCGTCGCCACCCCGCTGCTGGCGCAGCTCAAGGAGGAGCAGCCGGAGATGAAGGCCCTGCGCAAGCGGGTCCTGCAGCACCGGGCCGCGGCGGCCAAGGCCGCGGACTCGGACGCGGCGCCGACGGACGAGGGTGCGGACGGGGACCAGCCCGCGGGTATGGTCGGTCAGCGCGGTCGGGCGGCCGGTGCCGCGCGGCCCAAGGGCCGTCCGTCCACCAAGCGCTGATTCCCCAGACCCTAAGGACACCACCGTGACCACCGCCGACATCACCCTGGCCGAGCTGCTGAACAGCCGGATACGGGACGTCCCGGACTACCCGAAGCCGGGTGTGCTGTTCAAGGACATCGCACCGCTGCTCGCCGACGCCGAGGCCTTCGGCGCCCTGACCCGGGCGCTGGCCGACCGGGCGAAGGAGCTCGGGGCGACCAAGGTGGTGGGTCTGGAGGCGCGCGGCTTCGTGCTGGCGGCCCCGGCGGCCTTCGCGGCCGGGCTGGGCTTCGTGCCGATCCGCAAGCAGGGCAAGCTGCCCGGCGAGGTGTTCCGGCGCTCGTACGAGCTGGAGTACGGCTCGGCGACGCTGGAGGTGCAGTGCGACGCCTTCGAGCCGGGTGAGAAGGTGCTGGTGGTGGACGACGTGCTGGCCACCGGCGGCACCATAGGCGCCTCGCTGGACCTGGTGAAGGAGGCCGGCGCCGAGCTGGTGGGTGTCGTGGTGCTGATGGAGCTGGGCTTCCTGGACGGCCGTGAGCGGCTGGCCGGGCACCTGAACGGCGCCCCGCTGGAGACGCTGGTCACGGTCTGAGGGACGGGCTCGGAGACGGGCTGAAGGGACGGCGGTCGGATCATCCGACCGCCGTCCTTGCGTTGACGGGCCCGGCCGGATGAACACCGGGCCGCCCGGCTCGGTACCATGAAGATTCATCCCCTCCCGGTTGTGCCCGGACCGCACGGGCCTCGGCGGGGGGTCGGCCCCGGTGCCCCGAGGAGTGTCCTTGCCCGACGAGGTTGTGCCCACGGCCGCAGCGGCCGCCCCCGAAGACCGTCCCACGCCCTCGGGGGCCACCCCGGCACGCCCGGCGCCCACCTCCTCGCGCCAGCTCGCCCCGCTCGGCCGCGGCTCCGGTACCGGCGGCGGCATGCGCGCCCGCCTGGCCCGCCTCGGCGGCCAGCGCTCCAGCGTGCTCAACCCCGTGCTGGAGCCGCTGTTCCGCTCGATCCGGGCGAACGACCCCAAGGCCGACCCGGCGCTGCTGCGCGACATCGAGCGCGCCTACGCCGTCGCCGAGAAGTGGCACCGCGGGCAGAAGCGCAAGAGCGGCGACCCGTACATCACCCACCCGCTGGCCGTCGCGACCATCCTCGCCGAGCTCGGCATGGACGCCCCGACGCTGATGGCCGGGCTGCTGCACGACACCGTCGAGGACACCGACTACGGCCTGGAGACCCTGCGCAAGGACTTCGGCGACTCGGTGGCCCTGCTGGTCGACGGCGTCACCAAGCTCGACCGGGTCAAGTTCGGCGAGGCCGCCCAGGCCGAGACCGTCCGCAAGATGGTCGTGGCGATGGCCAAGGACCCGCGGGTCCTGGTGATCAAGCTGGCCGACCGCCTGCACAACATGCGCACGATGCGCTACCTCAAGCGGGAGAAGCAGGAGAAGAAGGCCCGCGAGACGCTGGAGATCTACGCCCCGCTGGCGCACCGGCTGGGCATGAACACCATCAAGTGGGAGCTGGAGGACCTCGCCTTCGCGATCCTCTACCCCAAGATGTACGACGAGATCGTCCGGCTGGTCGCCGAGCGCGCGCCCAAGCGGGACGAGTACCTGGCGACCGTCATCGACCAGGTCCAGGCGGACCTGCGCGGCGCCCGGATCACCGCCTCCGTCACCGGCCGGCCGAAGCACTACTACTCGGTCTACCAGAAGATGATCGTCCGGGGCCGGGACTTCGCCGAGATCTACGACCTGGTGGGCATCCGGGTCCTGGTCGACACCGTCCGCGACTGCTACGCGGCGCTGGGCACCATCCACGCGCGGTGGAACCCGGTGCCGGGGCGGTTCAAGGACTACATCGCGATGCCCAAGTTCAACATGTACCAGTCGCTGCACACCACGGTGATCGGTCCCGGCGGCAAGCCCGTCGAACTCCAGATCCGCACCTTCGACATGCACCGGCGGGCCGAGTACGGCATCGCCGCCCACTGGAAGTACAAGCAGCGCGCGGTCGCCGGGGCCTCCAAGGTCCGCACCGACACCCCGACCCAGGTCCGCAAGGACGACAAGGCCGGCGCCGTCAACGAGATGGCCTGGCTGCGGCAGCTGCTGGACTGGCAGAAGGAGACCGCCGACCCGGGCGAGTTCCTGGAGTCGCTCCGCTTCGACCTGGCCAGCAACGAGGTCTTCGTCTTCACCCCCAAGGGTGACGTGATAGCCCTGCCCGCCGGGGCGACCCCGGTCGACTTCGCCTTCGCGGTGCACACCGAGGTCGGCTACCGGACCATAGGGGCCCGGGTCAACGGACGGCTGGTGCCGCTGGAGTCGACGCTGGAGAACGGCGACACCGTCGAGGTGTTCACCTCCAAGGCGGAGAACGCCGGCCCGTCCCGGGACTGGCTGGGCTTCGTCAAGTCGCCGCGCGCCCGCAACAAGATCCGCGCCTGGTTCTCCAAGGAACGCCGCGAGGAGGCCATCGAGCACGGCAAGGAGGCGATCGTCCGGGCGATGCGCAAGCAGGGCCTGCCGATCCAGCGGATCCTGACCGGCGACTCGCTGGTCACCCTGGCCCACGAGATGCGCTACCCCGACATCTCCTCGCTCTACGCCGCCATCGGCGAGGGGCACGTCGCCGCGCAGAACATCGTCCAGAAGCTGGTCCAGGCGCTCGGCGGCGAGGAGGGCGCGACCGAGGACCTGGCCGAGACCGCGACCCCGACCCACGACACCCGCCGGGCCGTCCGCCGCCGGGCCAAGGGCGACCCGGGCGTGATCGTCAAGGGCGTCGAGGACGTCTGGGTCAAGCTGTCCCGCTGCTGCACCCCGGTGCCGGGCGACCCGATCGTCGGTTTCGTCACCCGCGGCAACGGCGTCTCGGTGCACCGCGCCGACTGCGTCAACGTCGAGTCGCTGAGCCAGCAGCCCGAGCGGATGATCGACGTCGAGTGGGCGGCCACCCAGTCCTCGGTCTTCCTGGTGGCCATCCAGGTCGAGGCGCTGGACCGCTCCCGGCTGCTCTCGGACGTCACCCGGGTGCTCTCCGACCAGCACGTCAACATCCTGTCGGCGGCGGTCCAGACCTCCCGGGACCGGGTGGCGATGAGCCGCTTCACCTTCGAGATGGGCGACCCGAAGCACCTGGGCCACGTGCTCAAGGCGGTGCGCGGCGTCGAGGGCGTGTACGACGTCTACCGCGTCACCTCCGCCCGCAAGTGACCACGGCATGAGGAAGGCCCCCGGGGAGAGCTCCCCGGGGGCCTTCGCCGTTCAGTCGGCCGGATCAGCCGCTGAACTCCTCCTGGCTCTTGTGCGCCTGCTCCAGCAGGGTCTGCACGCCCGCCAGCTCGGACTCCAGCTTGGCGGCCTTGGAGGCGTTGCCGGCCGCGCGGGCCTTGTCCAGGTCGGCCTGCAGCTTGTCGGCCTTCGCCTGGAACAGGCCCACCATGCCGGCCGCGCGGGCCTTGGCCTCCGGGTTGGAGCGCTTCCACTCGGCGTCCTCGGCCTCGCGGATCGCCCGCTCGACCGCGTTCAGCCGGCCGTCCAGCTTCGGACGGACGTCGCGCGGCACGTGCCCGATCGCCTCCCAGCGCTCGTTGACGTCGCGCAGCGCGGCCTTGGCGGCCTTCAGGTCGGTGATCGGCAGGATCGCCTCGGCCTCGGTGGCCAGCGCCTCCTTGAGCTTCTGGTTGCCCACCTGCTCGGCGTCCCGCTCGCTGAACACCGCGGAACGGGCCTGGAAGAAGACGTCCTGCGCGCCGCGGAACCGCGCCCACAGCTCGTCCTCGACGTCCCGCTGCGCCCGGCCGGCGGCCTTCCAGCGCGCCATCAGGTCGCGGTAGGCGGCCGCGGTGCTGCCCCAGTCGGTGGACGAGGACAGCGCCTCGGCCTCGGTGACCAGCGCCTCCTTGGTGTGCCGGGCGTGGTCGCGCTCGGCGTCCAGGGTGGCGAAGTGCGCCTTGCGGTGCTTGGAGAAGACCGAGCGGGCGTGCGAGAAGCGGTGCCACAGCTCGTCGTCGCTCTTGCGGTCCAGCCGCGGCAGGCCCTTCCAGGTCTCCACCAGGGCGCGCAGCCGGTCCCCGGCCTCCCGCCACTGGGTGGACTCGGCGAGCTGCTCGGCCTCGGCGACCAGGGCCTCCTTGGCGGAGCGGGTCTCGTCCTGGGCCTTGGCGCGGGCGGCCTTGCGCTCCTCCCGCCGGCTCTCGATCTCACCGGCGAGCGTGTCCAGCCGCTTGGCCAGCGCGTCCAGGTCACCCACCGCGTGCCCCTCGGTCACCTGCGCGCGGAGGTGCTCCAGCGCGGTCATGGCGTCCTTGGCGGCCAGGTCGGTGGTGCGCACCCGCTTCTCCAGCAGGCCGATCTCCACCTCGATGCCCTGGTACTTGCGCTCGAAGTAGGCGAGGGCCTCCTCGGGCGAGCCGGCCTGCCAGGAACCCACGACGCGTTCGCCGTCGGCCGTCCTGACGTACACCGTGCCCTGCTCGTCCACACGGCCCCACGGGTCGCTGCTCATAGCGCGTCCTCCACATGACGTCGCGCCCGCGCCGGGGCGGCGCGCGTCCGTCGTCCACAGTTGATGTGCGGCGGACCGATGAGTCCGCCGTCCCCGTCCGCCGTGCCTTGCTGCCGCGGGTGACGGCTAGGCGGGTCCGGGCACCCTATACAACGCCAACATAGGCGACCAGGCCCGGTGCTGTCCGCATCCGGGCCGGGCGATTTCGCTCCGGGGCCCGGCGGGGGCGCCCCGGGCGCCCGCCGCCGAAGACCTCGGGGTCTGTCAACCCTTCGACACGGTAGCCGAGTTGAAGGTGACGTCGGCCATCGGGTGGCCGTCCGAGGAGCCCTCCAGGGTGCCCGCGGCGGCGATCTTCTGGACCACGTCCAGGCCGCCGGTGATCTTGCCGAAGGGGATGTAGTTCGGGGGCAGCTGGGTGTCCTTGTAGACCAGGAAGAACTGGCTGCCGTTGGTGTCCGGGCCGGAGTTGGCCATCGCCACGGTGCCCGCCGGGTAGGCGGCGCCGGTCAGGTTCTCGTCCTTGAACTTGTAGCCGGGGCCGCCCATGCCGCCCGGGACGGTCGCGCTGGCGGTCGGGTCCCCGCACTGGAGCACGAAGATGCCGTCGGTGGTCAGGCGGTGGCACTTGGTGTGGTCGAAGAACTGCTCACCGGCCAGGAAGGCGAAGGAGTTCACGGTGTGCGGGGCCTTGGCCGCGTCCAGCGCGATCGTCACCTTGCCGCAGTTGGTGTCCAGCGCCATGGTGTACGAGCCGCTCGGGTCGATCGTCATGGCCGGCTCGGTCTTGAACTGCTTGCCGTTGGGCGCGCCCGGCGCCGGGGCGGCGCAACCGTCGACCGGCTTGCGGGTCGGGGTGGCCGGCTGGGTCGGGGCGGCCTGGGACGGCGCGGCCTGGGGGGAGGAGGCGGCCGAAGCCGTCTTGTCCTTGTCCGAGTCGAACGCGCCGGTGGCGAACAGCGTGCCGCCGCCGGCCAGCACCACGACGGCGAGCGAGGTGCCCATGATCGTGTTGCGGCGCTTGCGGGCGGCCGCCGCCTCGGCGCGGCGCTTCTCCTGGCGCTCGAATTTCTCGCGGGCGAGCTGCCGCCGCCGCTGTTCGCTGCTGACCACCGGCCGTGTCTCCTGAGGATGTGCGGAAAGAGTGGATGGATTCCGAAGCGGATCATCGCATCCATCGGCGGCCAAGTGTAGGGACCGGGCCCGTAAGAACGCGGTGAACCGCCCCGACGGCCGGGCCCGCCACCGCCATCTGGTTCGCAACCGGACCCGGCCCGCCGGTAGGCTGCCCTTACACATCACTACTGGTAGCCATCGCAGCTTGTCGCCGCACACCCGAAGGACGCGCGTGTTCATCGCCGGATTCCCCGCTGGAGCCTGGGGCACCAACTGCTACCTGGTCGCGCCGGCGGCGGGCGAGGAGTGCGTCATCGTCGACCCCGGCCACCAGGCCGCCCGCGGCGTCGAGGAGCTCGTCCGCGAGCACCGGCTGAAGCCCGTCGCCGTGCTGCTCACCCACGGCCACATCGATCACGTCGCCTCGGTGGTCCCGGTCTGTGGCGCCCGCGGCGTCCCGGCCTGGATCCACCCCGAGGACCGGTACATGATGGCCGACCCGGAGAAGGCGCTCGGCCGCTCCCTGGGCACCCAGCTGATGGGCGAGCTCACCGTCGGCGAGCCCGACGACGTGCGCGAGCTCACCGACGGCAGCGTGCTGGAGCTGGCCGGCCTGAAGCTGACCGTCGACCACGCCCCGGGCCATACCGGGGGGTCGGTGACCTTCCGGACGCCCGGTGCCGAGGACCTCCCCCCGGTGCTGTTCTCGGGCGACCTGCTGTTCGCCGGCTCCATCGGGCGTACCGACCTCCCGGGCGGGGACAGCGAGGCGATCATGAGCTCGCTGGCCCGGGTGTGCCTGCCCCTCGACGATTCCACCGTGGTCCTCTCCGGCCACGGCGGTCAGACCACCATCGGCCGCGAGCGCGCCACCAACCCCTACCTCCGACAGGCAGCGGGGGCGGCCGGCGCCCCGGCTTTCCCGCGACGAGGAATGTGACGGAAGAGAAGTTGAGCACCTTCACCGCCCCCAAGGGCACCTACGACCTGCTGCCCCCCAGCTCCGCGACCTTCCTGGCGATCCGCGAGCGCATCGCCGCGCCCGCCCGCCGGGCCGGTTACGGCTACATCGAGACCCCGGTCTTCGAGGACGTGAAGCTGTTCTCGCGCGGTGTCGGCGAGTCCACCGACATCGTCACCAAGGAGATGTTCTCCCTCACCAAGCGCGGCAAGGAGGACCTCGCGCTGCGCCCCGAGGGCACCGCCTCGGTGCTGCGCGCCGCGCTCCAGGCCAACCTGCACAAGGCGGGCAACCTGCCGGTCAAGCTCTGGTACTCCGGCTCGTACTACCGCTACGAGCGCCCGCAGGCCGGCCGCTACCGCCAGTTCTCCCAGGTCGGCGCCGAGGCGATCGGCGCCGAGGACCCGGCGCTGGACGCCGAGCTGATCATCCTGGCCGACGACGCCTTCCGCTCGCTGGGCCTGAGCAACTACTCGCTGCTGCTCAACAGCCTCGGCGACAAGCAGTGCCGCCCGGTCTACCGCACCGCCCTGATCGAGTTCCTGTCCGGCCTGGACCTCGACGAGGACACCCGCCGCCGCGCCGAGATCAACCCGCTGCGCGTCCTGGACGACAAGCGCGAGTCGGTGCAGGAGCAGCTGGTCGGCGCCCCGATGCTGCGCGACTTCCTGTGCGAGGACTGCAAGGCGTACGACGTGAAGGTCCGCGAGCTGCTCACCGCCAGCGGCGTGGCCTTCGTCGACGACCCGAAGCTGGTCCGCGGCCTGGACTACTACACCCGCACCACCTTCGAGTTCGTGCACAACGGCCTCGGCGCCCAGTCCGCGATCGGCGGCGGCGGCCGTTACGACGGCCTGTCCGAGATGATCGGCGGCCCGGCGCTGCCGTCCGTCGGCTGGGCCCTCGGCGTGGACCGCACCTACCTGGCGCTGGAGGCCGAGGGCGTCGTCCTCGACCTGCCGGCCGCCACCTCGGTCTATGCCGTCGCGCTCGGCGAGGAGGCCAAGAACGTCCTGTTCGCCAAGGTGGTCGAGCTGCGCCGGGCCGGCGTCGCCACCGACCTCGCCTTCGGCGTCAAGACCATCAAGAACGCCATGAAGTCCGCCGACCGGTCCGGCGCCCGCTTCGCCCTGATCGCCGGTGACCGGGACCTCGCCGAGGGCGTCGTCCAGCTCAAGGACATGAGCACCGGCGAGCAGACCCCCGTCGCTCTCGACGCACTCGTCACCACCCTGAAGGAGAAGCAGCTGTGATCCGCACGCACGACGCGGGCACGCTCCGCCCGGAGCACGCAGGCACCACCGTCACCCTGGCCGGCTGGGTCGCCCGCCGCCGCGACCACGGCGGCGTTGCCTTCATCGACCTGCGCGACGCCTCCGGCACCGTGCAGATCGTGGTCCGCGACCTGGACTCGGTGCACGGCCTCCGCGCCGAGTACTGCGTCAAGGTCGTCGGTGACGTCCGGGTCCGCCCCGAGGGCAACGAGAACCCGGAGATCCCGACCGGCGCCGTCGAGGTCGTCGTCAGCGGGATCGAGGTGCTCTCCGAGGCCGCCCCGCTGCCGTTCCCGGTCGCCGAGTACGAGCCGGGCACGGTCAACGAGGAGGTCCGGCTGCGCTACCGCTACCTGGACCTGCGCCGCGAGGGCCCGGCCAAGGGCCTGCGGCTGCGCTCCAAGGTCAACAACATCATCCGCCGGGTGATGGAGGAGAACGACTTCCTCGACATCGAGACGCCGTACCTCACCCGCTCCACCCCCGAGGGCGCCCGCGACTTCCTCGTCCCGGTCCGCCTGCAGCCCGGCCACTGGTACGCGCTGCCGCAGTCGCCCCAGCTGTTCAAGCAGCTGCTGATGGTCGCCGGCATGGAGCGCTACTACCAGATCGCCCGCTGCTTCCGCGACGAGGACTTCCGCGCCGACCGCCAGCCGGAGTTCACCCAGCTGGACATCGAGGCCTCGTTCGTCGACCAGGAGGACATCCTGGCCCTCGGCGAGAAGATCATCGGCGCCGTCTGGCGCGAGGTGCACGGCTACGAGATCCCCAACCCGCTGCCGCGGATGACCTACGCGGACGCGATGGGCCGCTACGGCTCCGACAAGCCGGACGTCCGCTTCGGCCAGGAACTCACCGACCTCACCGAGTACTTCAAGGGCACCGAGTTCCGCGTCTTCCAGGCCCCGTACGTCGGCGCCGTGGTCATGCCGGGCGGCGCCTCGCAGCCGCGCAAGCAGCTGGACGCCTGGCAGGACTGGGCCAAGGCGCGCGGCGCCAAGGGCCTCGCCTACGTGCTGATCGACGCCGAGACCGGCGAGCTGCGCGGCCCGGTCGCCAAGAACCTCTCCGAGGAGCACCTGGCCGGCCTCGCCGCCGCGGCCGGCGCCAAGAACGGTGACGCGGTCTTCTTCGCGGCCGGCAAGGAGCGCGCCTCGCAGGAGCTGCTGGGCGCCGCCCGTCTGGAGATCGGCCGCCGCTGCGAGCTGATCGACGAGTCCAAGTGGGCCTTCCTCTGGGTCGTCGACTTCCCGATGTTCGAGCCGATCGAGGACGACAAGGGCGCGTTCCAGGGCTGGCACGCGGTGCACCACCCGTTCACCGCCCCGACCGCGGAGTCGCTGGCCACCTTCGACACCGACCCGGGCTCGGCCCTGTCCAACGCCTACGACCTGGTCCTCAACGGCTCGGAGCTGGGCGGCGGTTCGATCCGTATCCACCAGCGCGAGGTCCAGAAGCGGGCGTTCGACGCGATCGGCCTCTCCGAGGAGGAGGCGGCCTCGCAGTTCGGCTTCCTGCTGGACGCCTTCAACTACGGCCCGCCGCCGCACGGTGGTGTCGCCTTCGGCCTCGACCGGATCGTCACCCTGCTGGGCGGGTACGACACCATCCGCGACGTCATCGCCTTCCCGAAGACGTCCACCGGTGGTGACCCGCTGACCGGCGCCCCGACCCCGATCACCCCGGCGCAGCGCCGCGAGGCCGGCGTCGACGCCCAGCCGAAGGTCCGCGAGGACGCCAAGTCGGAGGCGCAGCCCAAGGGCTGACACGGCGTCATCGGCTAACCTTCAACGGCCCCGGACGGTCCACCCACCGTCCGGGGCCGGTCCACAACGACGTGTGACACAGGGAGGGTTGACTCATGCAGGTCACTCAGGTCACCACGAGGGTCGAAAGCCCGCAGGACGCCCCGGCGACCAGACGGGTCCACATGGCCGCGTTCCCCGGCCCGGACGAAGCGGACCTGGTGGACGCGCTGCGCCGCGATCCGGCCTGGCTGCCCGGGCTGTCGGTGGTCGCCGTGGACGAGGGCGGGCTGGTGATCGGACACGCCCTGCTGACCCGGCTGCGGGTCGGCGACGGCGGTGGCGGCGCCGGCGGCGGTGACGCGCTGGCGCTCGCGCCGGTCGCGGTCGCGCCGGAGTGGCAGCGCAAGGGCATCGGCGAACTCGTCGTCCGGGCCGCGCTGTCGGCGGCCGAGGAGGTGGGGGAGAAGCTGGTGGTCGTCCTCGGTGATCCGGACTACTACGGCAGGTTCGGCTTCACCCCGGCCGGGCGGCACGAGGTCACCGGCCCGTTCGAGGTGCCGGACGCGTACTTCCAGGTGCTGCCGCTGGCGGCGTACGACGGCGGTCCGCGCGGGCTCTGTCGCTACCCGGAGCCCTTCGTCGGGGTCTGACCGCCCTTTTCGCTCCGCCGACCTGCGTGGTCACCGTTCTGCGTCTACGGTGAAGGGTCATCAGCAGCAGTCGGACGGAGGACCCGAGGGTGACCACCGAGCAGCGGGCCGCGAACCCGGAGCGACTGGCGAGGAAGCCGTACGAGCGGGAGCTGCTGCGGCTGCAGCAGGAGTTGGTGAAGCTCCAGGAGTGGGTGCGGGTCGAGGGGGCCCGCGTGGTGGTGGTCTTCGAGGGGCGGGACGCGGCCGGCAAGGGCGGTGCGATCAAGCGGGTGACGGAGTACCTGAACCCGCGCATCGCCAGGGTCGTGGCGCTTCCCACCCCGACCGAGCGGCAGAAGACCCAGTGGTACTTCCAGCGGTACGTCGAACAGCTGCCGGCGGCCGGGGAGATCGTGCTGTTCGACCGCAGCTGGTACAACCGGGCCGGGGTCGAGCGGGTGATGGGCTTCTGCACCGACGAGGAGTACTGGCAGTTCCTGCACCAGTGCCCGACCTTCGAGCAGATGCTGATCGAGGCGGGCGTCCTGCTGCGCAAGTACTGGTTCTCGGTGAGTGACACAGAGCAGGAGCGGCGGTTCCGGGACCGGCTGGAGGACCCGATGAAGCGCTGGAAGCTCTCCCCGATGGACGTCGAGTCCATCGAGCACTGGGAGGACTACTCGCGCGCCAAGGACGAGATGTTCCTGCACACCGACACCCCGGACTCGCCCTGGCACGTGGTGGAGAGCGACGACAAGCGCCGGGCCCGGATCAACATGATCGCCCATCTGCTCTCCACCGTGCCGTACCACGAGATCACCCCACCCAGGATCGAGCTGCCGCCCCGCCCGGCCCCGCGCGGCTACCAGCGCCCCCCGCGCGATCTGCAGAAGTACGTTCCGGATCACGCTGCCGGACTGGAGTAGACGCGGCTCGCCGGGCGCCGCCGTCGAGGACGGCCCCGCGGGGCGCCCGGGCGGCTGGAGGAGTCCGAGGCCGCGCCGCCGGACCGGCGAACCCTGCAGGGAGAGGGCTGTCGGTCGCCTCAACTAGGCTTCCGGTGTGGACGAACCGGACCTCTTCACCGCCGCCGCCGAGGAACGCCAGAGCAAGGAGCCCGGGCGGGCGCCCCTGGCCGTACGCATGCGCCCGCGCACCCTGGACGAGGTGGCCGGGCAGCGGCAGCTGCTGAAGCCCGGGTCCCCACTGCGGCGGCTGGTCGCGAACTCGCGCGGGCCGGCGGCCACCAGCTCGGTGATCCTCTGGGGGCCGCCCGGCACCGGCAAGACCACCCTCGCCCATGTGATCAGCCAGGCCGTGGAGGGCCGCTTCGTCGAGCTGTCCGCGATCACCGCCGGGGTCAAGGAGGTCCGGGCGGTGATCGACGGCGCCCGGCGGGCGGTCGGCATGTCCGGCCGGGAGACGGTGCTCTTCCTGGACGAGATCCACCGCTTCTCGAAGGCCCAGCAGGACTCGCTGCTGCCGGCCGTGGAGAACCGCTGGGTCACCCTGATCGCGGCGACCACCGAGAACCCGTACTTCTCGGTGATCTCCCCGCTGCTGTCCCGCTCGCTGCTGCTCACCCTGGAGTCGCTGACCGACGAGGACATCCGGGCGCTGCTGCGCCGCGCGGTGGCCGACGAGCGCGGCCTGGAGGGCGCCCTGGAGCTGACCGCGGAGGCCGAGGACCACCTGGTGCGGCTGGCCGGCGGGGACGCCCGGCGGGCGCTCACCACGCTGGAGGCGGCGGCCGGGGCGGCGCTGGAGAAGGGCGAGGCGAGCATCACGCTGGCCACCACCGAGACCGCCGTCAACCAGGCGGCGGTGCGCTACGACAAGGACGGCGACCAGCACTACGACGTGGCCAGCGCGCTGATCAAGTCGATCCGCGGCAGCGACGTGGACGCCACCCTGCACTACCTGGCCCGGATGATCGAGGCGGGGGAGGACCCGCGGTTCATCGCCCGGCGGCTGATGATCTCGGCCAGCGAGGACGTCGGCCTGGCGGACCCGACGGCGCTGCAGACGGCGGTGGCGGCGGCCCAGGCGGTGGCGCTGATCGGCTTCCCGGAGGCCCGGATCATCCTGTCCCAGGCGGCGATCGCGCTGGCGCTGGCGCCGAAGTCCAACTCGGCCTACCTGGCGATCGACGCGGCGCTGGCGGACGTCCGGCAGGGCCTGGCGGGCGCGGTGCCGCCGCACCTGCGGGACGCCCACTACGGCGGTGCGGGCAAGCTCGGCCACGGCAAGGGCTACCAGTACCCGCACGACCTGCCGGAGGGCATCGCGGCCCAGCAGTACGCGCCGGACGCGGTGCACGGCAGGGAGTACTACCGGCCGAACCGGCGCGGCGGCGAGGTCCGGTACGCGGACGTCGTCGAGTGGACGCGGGGGCGGCTTCGCGGGGAGAAGCAGGGCGAGTGATCGGCCGGTCCGGCCGCCGGTATACTCCATGGAAGTGCCACGTCCCGGGACGGCGGCGGGGGAGACCCCACCGACCGGCCGCACCAGCGGGACGCCGGCCGTAGGCCCCTTCCGAGGGGCCCGCACCAGGAGCGTCGCGCACCGTTTCGGTGTCGCGTGCAGCCCACCAGCCCCGGTTCGGTGGGCCGTACGCGTGCTTGCACTTCGTGCCCGGCTCCGGAGAGCGGCTGATCCCTTCGCGCACGCGTCGGGGTTTTCTCCGGGTCGCGACATGCGACCTCCGTCAACACCTGGTGAAAGCCGTATTCGTAAGCAAGGAAGGTTTGGTTCATGGCGAACCAGAAGCGTCCCAAGGTCAAGATCGCGCGTGCGCTCGGCGTGCCGCTGACCCCGAAGTCCGTCAAGTACTTCGAGGCCCGCCCGTACCCGCCCGGCCAGCACGGCCGTGGCCGCAAGCAGAACTCGGACTACAAGGTCCGTCTGCTCGAGAAGCAGCGTCTGCGCGCCCAGTACGACCTGAGCGAGAAGCAGATGGCGCGCGCGTTCGACCGCGCCAAGAAGGCCGAGGGCAAGACCGGTGAGGCGCTCGTCGCCGACCTGGAGACCCGTCTGGACTCCCTGGTCCTGCGTTCGGGCATCGCCCGCACCATCTACCAGGCCCGCCAGATGGTCGTCCACGGCCACATCGAGGTCAACGGTGGCAAGGTCAACAAGCCGTCGTTCCAGATGAAGCCGGGCTACGTGGTCACCGTCCGCGAGCGCAGCAAGGAGAAGGTCCCCTTCCAGGTCGCCCGTGAGGGTGGCTACGCGGGTGAGGGCCAGACCCCGAAGTACCTCGAGGTCAACCTGAAGGCCCTGGCCTTCCGCCTGGACCGTGCGCCGCAGCGCAAGGAGGTCCCGGTGATCTGTGACGAGCAGCTGGTCGTCGAGTACTACTCGCGCTGACCCGCGCTCGGTTCCGCAGTTCGCGAAACCACAGCGAGCCCCCGTCGCCTTTCGAGGCGGCGGGGGCTCGCTGCTTGGTGCGGTCAGATGCTCTCGCCGGTCATCGCGGCGGCCAGCCGCAGGTGCGGGCGGGCTTCCTCGGCGCGGCCCTGGCGCTCCAGGGTGCGGCCGAGCATCAGCCGGGCGTAGTCCTCGGCCGGGTCGAGGTCGAGGATCCGGCGCAGTTCGGCCTCGGCGCGGCCGAGCTGGGCGGAGTGGTAGTAGCTGCGAGCCAGCAGCAGCCGGACGGAGAGATTGGCCGGCTCCTCGGTCAGCACGCCTTCGAGCGTGCGGGCGGCATCGGCGTACGCCTTGGACTCGAAGTAGAAGTTCGCGAGGCGGTACTCGTCGTGGAGGGCCATGGTGCTCCTTCCGGGTAGTTCCTTGCCTCCTCAAGCAATCGGCAAGTTTCAACTATTCCGCACCGGCGAGGGCGCCGGTGCGGGCGGCGCCGAGCAGGGGCGGGGGCCCGGTTCCGGGCCGTCCGCCGAGCCCCCGCCGCCGAGCGCCCGGGAGACGGCGGCGTCCAGGTCCAGCCGGGTGCCGGCCTGGTAGCACTCCTCGTACTCCCGCTCGGTCAGCCCGGCCCGGGCCCGCTCGGCGCACTCCTGGTGGGTGCCGAAGAAGGAGCGCGAGCCCAGGAAGGGGTTGCCGACCGTCCGCCAGATCCGGTGCGCGGCGCCCTGCAGCACCCGGGCCTCGCACAGGTCGGTGGGCTCGCCCGGGCCGGCCGGCTCGGTCTCCAGCAGCGCCAGCAGGTCGATCCCCAGCACGATGCCGAGCAGGTCGTGGAAGAGGTGGTTCAGCCGCACGCACTCCCGGGCCAGGGCGCGGGCCGACTGGACCGCGCCGTCCAGGTAGTGCGAGTACGCCGACGCGTACAGCACGTAGGCGTACGCCCACTGCTCGCCGTGCTCCTCGCACACCTCGCGGGCCTGGCCGAACCAGAGCTCGCCGCTGTCCTGGTCGCCCTGGAACAGGTAGGCGAGGCCCAGCTCGATCATGCCCATCACGACGTTGCTGTTGAGCTCGCCGATGGTCCGGTAGTGCCAGAGCGCCTCCTCGAACAGCTCGGCGGCGCGCTCCGGGTCGTCGCCGATCAGGGCGGCGCAGCCCTGGCGGTGGACGGCGTAGGCGAGGGCCCGGTCGTCGCCGGTGTCCAGGGCCTGGCGGCGGCACTCCTCCAGCGCCGGACGGGCGGCGCCGAGGTCGCCCTGCAGGGTGGCCATGTAACCGGTCACCCAGAGGGCCTTCGCGCGGGCCTCGGTGGGTTCGCGGTCCAGGGTGAGCGCCCGGTCCAGCCAGTGCCGGCCCTCGCCGAGGTGGCCGCAGCCGACCCAGTAGAACCACAGGGTGCCGGCCAGCAGCAGGGCGATCTGCTCCTCGCCGGGCTCGGCGAGGCAGAACTCCAGCGCGGCCCGCAGGTTGGTGTGGGCGAGTCCGGTGCGTTCGGCGGTCTCGACCTGCCGGGGGCCGAACCACTCGACCTCGCCCCAGGTGGCGACGCCCAGGTACCAGTCCCGATGGCGGCGCAGCAGCCGCGGCTCCTCGCCGGCGGCGCGCAGCCAGTGGCCGCCGTACTCGCGCAGGGTGTCCAGCAGGCGGAAGCGGACGCCGAAGGTGCTGTCCTCGCGCAGGACGACGGACTTGGCGATGAGTTCGTCGAGCAGGTCGAGCACGTCCTCGGGCTCGATGCCGTCGCCGGCGCAGACGTACTCGGCGGCCTCCAGGTCGAAGCTGCCGGCGAAGATCGACAGGCGGGCCCAGAGTAAACGTTCCTGCGCTGTGCAGAGCTCATGGCTCCAGCCGATCGTGGTGCGCATGGTCTGGTGTCTGGGCAGCGCCGTTCGGCTGCCCCCGGTGAGCAGCCGGAACCGGTCGTTCAACCGGGCGGTGATCTGCTCCACCGACAGCGCCCGCAGCCGCCCGGCCGCCAGCTCCACCGCCAGCGGGATGCCGTCCAGTCGGCGGCAGAGCAGGCCGACCGCCTCCGCGTTGGCCGCGGTCACCTCGAAGGAGGGCAGCACCGCCCGGGCCCGGTCGGCGAACAGCCGCACCGCGTCCGGCAGTGTGCCCGTCGGTCTGTCCGGCAGCGGGTCGACCGGCAGCGGGGCCAAGGTCAGCACGTGCTCGCCCGAGGCCCGCAGAGCGGAGCGGCTGGTGGCCAGCACCCGCAGCCCGGGCAGCACGCGCAGCAGGGCGTCGGTCAGCTCGGCGCAGGCCTCCACCAGGTGCTCGCAGCCGTCCAGCACCAGCAGCAGGCGGCGCCCGGCCAGCCGCTCGCCCAACACGTCCAGCGGCGGGCGGGCGGTGCCGTCGGTCAGTCGCAGCGCCTCCAGCACGGCGTGGCCGAGCAGCAGCGGGTCCTGCACCGGGGCCACCTCCACCAGCCAGGTGCCGTCCGGGAAGGCGCCGGCCGCCCGGGCCGCGGCGCGCAGCGCGAGCCGGCTCTTGCCCACCCCGCCGGGCCCGGTCACGGTCACCAGCCGGGCGCCGGCGAGCAGGGCCGCCAGCTCGGCCAGTTCCCGTTGCCGCCCGACGAAGCCGGTCACCTCGGCCGGCAGCCGGCCGGGCTCCGGCTCGCGCGGCCACGCCGCGGGCTGTGCTGTCCAGTCGCCGGCCAAGCGCTGCTCCCCGTTGTTCCGAGCCCGGACCGTCACGGTCCGGACGTGCGTCGGGCCGTACGGGCGACGGCCCGCCTGGCAGAACGAGGTGACCGGCCGGTAGGTTACGCGCGCGGTTCGCACACCCGGGCGAGGCCGCCGGCGACGGCCCGGTCCGGAAACCGGGTGTGGGCGCGATAGGGTTTGGCTTGGAGAGCAGCAAGGCGAGGGAGCGCGCAGAAGTGTCCGTGGGAGAGCTGGCCGGATTGCTCGTCGCCGTGTTCTGGGCGGTCCTGGTCACCCTGCTCGCCGTGGTGCTGGTCCGTCTCTCGCGGGTGCTCAAGGAGGCCACTGTCCTGGTCTCCGCCGTCACCGAACAGGCCGTGCCGCTGCTGACCGAGGCGGGCGCCGCGGTGCGCAGCGCCAACGAGCAGCTGGAGCGGGTGGACGAGATCACCGCCAACGTGCAGGACGCCGCCGCCAACGCCAACGCGCTGTCCTCCACCGTTGCCGCCACGCTGGGTGGACCGCTGGTGAAGGTCGCGGCCTTCAGCTACGGCGTCCGCAAGGCCGTCGCCAAGCAACAGGGCGGTCTGTCGACCGTGCCGACCCAGGCCGGTGACCGCGAGGAACTCGCCCGGCTGATCAGGGCCGAGGTGCGCGCCGCGACCGCGCCCAGGAACGGCCTGCTCTCCAGGGTCCGGCGCGCGGTGAGGGGCTGACGACATGGCACGCATCTTCTGGATGGCGGTCGGCGCCGGCGCCACCGTCTGGGCCATGAAGAAGGCCAACGCGGCCGTCCACCGGCTCACCCCCGACAGCCTCTCCGGCACCGCCGCGCGCGGTGCGCTGCACCTGGGCGACCTCGCCAAGCAGTTCGCCCAGGACGTGCGGGCCGGCATGGCCGAGCGCGAGGAGCAGCTGAAGGACGACCTCGGACTGCACGGCACCGCCGTCGTCGAGCCCCGCAGCACCCGCCGGGTACTGCGCGGTGAGCCGCAGTACCGAGCTATCTCGGCGGCGCCCGGTCACCCGGCCGCCGCCCTGCCACCCGCTCGCGCCCTGCCCGACGGTACGGGCCGCACCACCCCACAGACCATTGAAGAGACGCCCCGCCGAGCCCTGCCGCGGGGCGGAACGAACCGGAAGGACCACTAATGGAGTCGGCTGAGATCCGCCGCCGCTGGCTGCGCTTCTTCGAGGAGCGCGGCCACACCGTCGTTCCGTCGGCGTCCCTGGTCGCCGACGACCCCACCCTGCTGCTCGTCAACGCCGGCATGGTGCCGTTCAAGCCCTACTTCCTGGGCGAGGTCAAGCCGCAGTTCTCGCGCGCCACCAGCGTCCAGAAGTGCGTGCGCACCCTGGACATCGAGGAGGTCGGGAAGACCACCCGGCACGGCTCCTTCTTCCAGATGTGCGGCAACTTCTCCTTCGGCGACTACTTCAAGGAAGGGGCCATCAAGTTCGCGTGGGAGCTGCTCACCACTCCCGTCGCGGACGGCGGCTACGGCCTGGAGAAGGAGAAGCTCTGGATCACCGTCTACAAGGACGACGACGAGGCCGAGCAGATCTGGCGTGACGTCATCGGCGTGCCCGCCGAGCGGATCCAGCGCCTCGGCATGAAGGACAACTTCTGGTCGATGGGCGTCCCCGGCCCGTGCGGCCCGTGCTCGGAGATCAACTACGACCGCGGCCCCGCGTACGGCGAGGAGGGCGGCCCGGCCGTCAACGGCGAGCGCTACCTGGAGATCTGGAACCTGGTCTTCATGCAGTACGAGCGCGGCCACGGCGACGGCAAGGACGGGTTCGAGATCCTCGGCGACCTGCCGAGCAAGAACATCGACACCGGTCTCGGCCTGGAGCGCCTCGCCGCCATCCTGCAGGGCGTCGACAACCTCTTCGAGATCGACACCAGCCGGATGATCCTCGACCGCGCCGCCGAGCTGACCGGCCACACCTACGGCGCCGACCACAAGTCGGACGTGTCGCTGCGCGTCGTCACCGACCACATCCGCACCGCGCTGATGCTGGTCGGCGACGGCGTCACCCCCGGCAACGAGGGCCGCGGCTACGTGCTGCGCCGCATCCTGCGCCGCGCCATCCGCAACATGCGCCTGCTGGGCGCCACCGAGCCGGTGGCCAAGGAGCTCATCGACGTCGCGATCAAGGCGATGGCCCCGCAGTACCCCGAGCTGGAGACCGACCGCAAGCGCATCGAGACGGTCGTCATCGGCGAGGAGTCGGCCTTCCTGCAGACCCTGAAGGCGGGCACCAACCTGCTGGACGTCGCGGTCACCGAGACCAAGCAGTCCGGCGGCGCGGTGCTCTCCGGCGAGCAGGCGTTCAAGCTGCACGACACCTACGGCTTCCCGATCGACCTCACCCTGGAGATGGCCGAGGAGCAGGGCCTCCAGGTGGACGAGGCCGGCTTCCGCCGTCTGATGCAGGAGCAGCGGGACCGCGCCAAGGCCGACGCCAAGGCCAAGAAGATGGGCCACGCCGACGTCGCCGCGTACCGCGACGTCGCCGACAAGTCCGGCGCCAGCGTCTTCACCGGCTACACCCTGACCGAGGGCGAGGCCACCGTGGTCGGCCTGCTGGTCGACGGCGTTCCCTCGCCGGCCGCCTCCGAGGGCGACGAGGTCGAGATCATCCTCGACCGCACCCCCTTCTACGCCGAGGGCGGCGGCCAGCTCGCCGACCACGGCCGGATCCGGCTGGAGTCCGGCGCGGTGGTGGAGATCCGGGACGTGCAGCAGCCCGTCCCGGGCGTCACCGTGCACTCGGGCGGCGTGCTGTTCGGCGAGGTCGTCCTCGGCGCCTCGGCGTACGCCACCATCGACACCGAGCGCCGCCGGGCGATCGCCCGCGCCCACTCGGCCACCCACCTGACCCACCAGGCGCTGCGCGACGCGCTCGGCCCGACGGCCGCCCAGGCCGGCTCCGAGAACGCCCCGGGCCGCTTCCGGTTCGACTTCGGCTCGCCCGCCGCCGTTCCGGGCAGCGTGCTGGTGGACGTCGAGCAGAAGATCAACGACGTGCTGGGCCGTGAGCTCGACGTCACCGCCGAGGTCATGACGATGGACCAGGCCCGCAAGGCCGGCGCCATCGCGATGTTCGGCGAGAAGTACGGCGACGAGGTCCGGGTCGTCACGATCGGCGACTTCTCCAAGGAGCTGTGCGGTGGCACGCACGTCGGCAACACCGCCCAGCTGGGCCTGGTGAAGCTGCTCGGCGAGTCCTCGATCGGCTCCGGCGTGCGCCGCGTGGAGGCGCTGGTCGGCGTCGACGCGTACAAGTTCCTGGCCCGTGAGCACACCGTGGTCTCCCAGCTCACCGAGCTGGTCAAGGGCCGCCCGGAGGAGCTGCCGGAGAAGATCTCGGGCATGCTCGCCAAGCTCAAGGACGCCGAGAAGGAGATCGAGCGCTTCCGCGCCGAGAAGGTGCTGGCCGCCGCGGCCGGCCTGGTCGACTCGGCCGAGGACGTGCACGGCATCGCCGTGGTCGCCGCCCAGGTCGCCGACGGCGTCGGTGCGGACGAGCTGCGCAAGCTGGTCCTGGACGTGCGCGGCCGGCTGGGCTCGCGCCCGGCGGTGGTCGCCGCGTTCACCGTGGCGAACGACCGTCCGCTGACCGTGATCGCCACCAACGAGGACGCCCGCGGCCGCGGCATCAAGGCCGGTGAGCTGGTCCGGACCGCCGCCAAGACCCTCGGCGGCGGCGGTGGCGGCAAGGACGACGTCGCCCAGGGCGGCGGCTCCAACCCGGCCGCGGTCGGCGAGGCCATCGCCGCGGTGCGCGGCCTGGTCGCGGAGCGCGCCTCCTGATGACCGAGCAGGAGCCGAGGCCCTTCCGGCGCGGGCGGCGGATCGCCGTCGACGTCGGCGACGCCCGGATCGGGGTCGCGTCCTGCGACCCCGACGGGGTGCTCGCCACGCCTGTGGAGACCGTCCCGGCCGGGGTGAAGTCGCAGGCCCGGATCGCCGCGATCGTCGAGGAGTACGACGCGATCGAGGTGGTCGTCGGGCTGCCGCGCTCGCTCAGCGGCAAGGAGGGCCCGGCGGCGGAGAAGGTCCGCGCGTACGCCGCCCGGCTGGCCAACCGGCTCTACCCGGTGCCGGTACGGCTGGTGGACGAGCGGATGTCGACCGTCACCGCGACCCACGGGCTGCGTGCCTCGGGGGTCAAGGCGAAGAAGGGCCGCTCGGTGGTCGACCAGGCCGCCGCGGTGGTGATCCTGCAGACCGCCCTTGAGTCCGAACGGGTGAGCGGACGCCCGCCCGGTGAGAGCGTCGAGGCGGTCGGCTGATCGGCCTGCTCTAACGTCCCGTTGAGGGGTCCGTGCGGACGCGTCCGCACGGACCCCTTTTCGTTCGACTCCGTATCCGTTTCGGGTCGGTCCAGATCGATGCAGATCAGTGCAGATCGATGTGAGCGACTCGGAGCGGTTCGGACCGTTTCGAAGCGATTCGGGACCGCCGAGGGGGCGCGAGCCATGACCGACCAGGACTTCCACCCGGGGCTCACGCCCGGACACCTGGGTGCTCCGGTACTGGAGCCGGAGGGCCGCCCCCCGGGCGCGCCCCGGCCGCGCTTCGATGCGCCGGATCCGCACCGACGGCGCAACGGACTGGCCTGCGGGCTCACCGCGTTCGCGCTGATCGCGGTGTTCGGCGGGATCGGGCTGACCGGCTACACCTGGCTCCAGGGGCAGCGCAAACCCCTGGCCGCCGCCGACTACGCGGGGCAGGGCGCCGGCAGCGTCCAGGTCTCGGTGCCGGAGGGCGCGGGCCTGGCCCAGATCGCCTCCGCGCTGGTCCGCAACGGGGTGGTGGCCAGCTCGCTCGCCTTCACCAGGGCGGCGAAGGGCAGCGCGGCCGCCGCCGGGCGGATCCAGCCCGGGACGTACACCCTGAGGCAGAAGATGTCGGCGGTCGCGGCACTGGCCGTCCTGATCGACCCGGCCAACGCCAACGGCCTCACCATTCCCGAGGGTTGGCGCGGCTACCAGATCTTCGCGGCGATCGACAAGAAGCTGAAGCTGCCCGAGGGCACCAGCCGGAAGACCGCCCAGGAGCAGGCCGCCGAACTGGGCCTGCCGGACTTCGCCAAGGGCAGCCCCGAGGGCTACCTGTTCCCCGCGACGTACAGCGTCACCGACGGGACCACCGCGCTGGACCTGCTGAAGCAGATGGTCGAGCGGGCCGGCAAGGAGTTCAGCCGGGACGACGTCAACGTCGTGGCGCAGACCCTCGGCCAGAGCCTGTACGGGCTGGTCACCGTGGCCAGCATGGTCCAGGGCGAGGCCGACAACACCGAGGACATGGGCAAGGTGGCCCGGGTCATCTACAACCGGCTGGCCAAGGGCATGCCGCTGCAGCTGGACTCCACGATCAACTACGCGCTCGGCCGCTCGACCCTGAACACCACCGTCACCGACACCAAGCTGGACTCCCCGTACAACACCTACCTGCACCCCGGGCTGCCGCCCTCGCCGATCTCCAACCCGGGGCGACAGGCGATCATGGCGGCCCTGGACCCGACGCCGGGGGACTGGGTGTACTTCGTCACCGTGAAGCCGGGGGACACCCGCTTCACCGACAGCTTCGAGGTGCAGCAGCGCAACGTGGCGGAGTTCAACGCCGCCCGGGCCGCGGCGAAGCCGAGCGCCACGCCGTCGGCCACGGCCGCCGCGACGCCCTCCGGTCCGGCCGCCGCCACGCCCTCGGCCGCGGGTGCCGCGACGCCGTGACGGGCCCGTGTGTCGAGGGTGATGTCGAGGGTGAGGTCGCTCACTGACGGTACGTCCCGTTCGGGCGGGGGCATGGCTGCGGTACGGTAACGTCTCCTCCCAGGCGCTGCGCTAGCACGCCGGTTCGAGAATCAGCCGGGACGGCGTCGTCCCGGACGGCCGGTCCGATCCTCCGGTCGTCACCGTCGGTTAAGGGGATCAATGACCGATCTGGGTCGGGGCTACGGCCCCCAGGGCGAGCCGTGGCACCCCGGTGATCCCGGGTACGGCGGCCAGCAGCCGGTCCCCGGCCAGCAGGACGGCCAGTGGCAGCAGTACCCGCAGCAGGGCCAGCAGGTCCAGCAGCCTTACGGTGACGTGCAGCAGCAGGCGTACCAGCAGCAGATGCAGCAGCAGGCATACCCTCAGGGGTACGAGCAGCAGATGCCGATGCAGGGGTATCCGCAGCAGCAGCAGATGATGGCGGCCGAGGGCTACCAGCAGCAGATGCCCCAGCAGGGCTACCCCCAGCAGCAGATGCCGATGCAGCAGGGCATGCCCCAGCAGCAGATGCCGATGCAGCAGGGCATGCCCCAGCAGCAGATGCAGCAGATGCAGCAGGGCCATCCCCAGCAGATGACGGCCCAGCAGCAGATGCCGATGCAGCAGCAGGGTATGCCACAGCAGCAGGTCCAGCAGCCGCCCGTCCAGCAGCAGGCGCCGCGGCAGGCCCAGCCGGCCGCGCCCGCCTCCGGCCCCGGTCCGGACGGGATCGACTGGGAGGCCGAGGCCGCTGCGCTGGAGTCCGGTGCCGACCCGGTCGGCGCGGCGCACGAGCCCGAGGTCGAGGAGTGGGATGGCCACGAGGACGGCCACCACGAGGAGGACGGGTACCTCGAGGAGCACGCCGAGGCCGAGGAGGAGGGCTTCCTCGGCACGCAGGACGACTCGCGCGAGGCGCAGAAGAAGCGCAAGGAGAAGGGCAAGAAGGCGGGCCGCCGCAACGGCGGTGCCTGCCTGCTGGTCGCGCTGGTGCTGCTCGGTGCCATGGGCGGCGCCGGCTGGTGGGGCTACGGCTTCTACCAGGACCACTTCGGCCCGCCGCCGGACTTCACCGGTGACGGCAGCGGCTCCGTCCAGGTCGAGGTCAAGCAGGGCGCGGTCGGCGGCCAGATCGGTCTCGCGCTGAAGAACGCCGGCGTGGTCAAGAGCGTCGACGCGTTCACCAAGGCCTGCAACAACGAGCCCAAGTGCGGCACCATTCAGCCCGGCTTCTACGGGATGAAGAAGGAGATGTCGGCGGCCGCCGCGCTCAAGGAGCTGCTCGACCAGGCGGGCGGCGCGGCCATCGTGATCCCGGAGGGCAAGAACTCCTCCGAGATCTACGACAGGATCGACGCCAAGCTGAAGCTGCAGAAGGGCACCACGGCGAACGTCGCCAAGGCCCAGGTCAACGACCTCGGCCTGCCCGCGTACGCGAACGGCAACATCGAGGGCTTCCTCTGGCCGACCCGCTACAACATCGCCGACGGCATGAAGCCCGAGGACCTGCTCAAGCAGATGGTGAAGAACGCCACCGACAAGTACGCGAACCTGGACGGCCAGGCCGCCTCGGTGGGCCTCAAGAACGCCTACGAGGTGATCACCGAGGCGAGCATCCTGCAGCGCGAGGGCAACAACACCGCGGACTTCGCCAAAATGGCCAAGACCATCCAGAACCGGTTGGCGAGCAACGACACCCAGCACCGTCTCGGTATGGACACCACGCTCCAGTACTCGCTCGGGCGCAAGGATCTCACCCGGGGCGACATGGACAACGCGTCCAACAAGTACAACACCTACCTCAACCCGGGCCTGCCGCCGACGCCGATCTCCAACCCCGGCGACGACGCGATCAACGCGGTGCTGCACCCGGCGGACGGCAAGTGGCTGTACTTCATCGCGATGTCGCCGACCGAGACCCGGTTCGCCGAGACGGCCAAGGAGCACTACGCCAACGTCAAGGAGTACTGCACGAACGCCGGCCAGGGCTTCGACGAGGCCCGCGGCCACTGCACCACCAAGTAGTCCGCACCGGTAACCCGCCCACGGAGGGGCAGCGTTGACCAGCAAGCACCGGGCGGCCGTCCTCGGCTCGCCGATCGCCCACTCGCTCTCGCCGGACCTGCACCGGGCCGCCTTCGCGGCGCTCGGGCTGGACGACTGGCGCTACGACCGCTTCGAGATCGACGAGGCCGGCCTGCCCGGCTTCGTCGCCGGACTGGACGAGGCCGAGTGGGCCGGGCTGTCGCTGACCATGCCGCTCAAGCGGGCGGTCATCCCGCTGCTGGACGAGGTCAGCGCGACCGCCCGCTCGGTGGACGCGGTCAACACCGTGGTGTTCACCGCCGACGGCCGGCGCACCGGGGACAACACCGACGTGCCCGGGCTGGTCAACGCGCTGCGCGAGCGCGGCATCACCGAGGTGCCCGCCGCCGCCGTGCTGGGCGCCGGGGCCACCGCCTCCTCGGCGCTGGCGGCGCTCGCCCAGGTCTGCACCGGCGAGGTGACGGTCTACGTGCGCAGCGCCGAGCGGGCCCGGGAGATGGCCGAGCTGGGCGAGCGGCTCGGCGTCGTCGTCCGGACCGCCGACTGGGAGTGCGGGGCCGAGGCGTTGGAGCGGCCGCTGACCGTCTCCACCACGCCGGTCGGCGCGACGGACGGCTTCGCGGCCGCCCTGCCCGCCGCGCCGGGGGCGCTGTTCGACGTGCTCTACCACCCGTGGCCGACGGCGCTGGCCGCCGCCTGCGCCGAGCGCGGGGCGACCGTCCTGGGCGGGCTGGACCTGCTGGTGCACCAGGCGGTGCTGCAGAGCGAGGCCTTCACCGGGCGCAGGCCCGGGCCGCTGGCGGCGATGCGCGAGGCGGGCGAGAAGGCGTTGGCGGGGCGCTGAGTCGCAGCTTGCGGCCACCCCACGGCCGGATGGTGACCGGTTGCTGTCCGTCACGCGGACTCTGACCCCGGGTGCCGCTGGGGCATGAAAGGATTCAGGCACAAGGCACGCCCGGGGCGGGCCGCGGCGGTGCCGTGGGCCGGTCCGCTGATGAAGGAGCTCCGTTGGGTACGTTGCGCTGGCTGACGGCGGGGGAGTCGCACGGCCCCGCACTCGTCGCGACGCTGGAAGGCCTGCCCGCCGGTGTACCGGTCACCACCGCCATGGTGGCCGACGCGCTGGCGCGCCGCCGGCTCGGTTACGGCCGCGGGGCGCGGATGAAGTTCGAGCAGGACGAGGTGACCTTCCTCGGCGGCGTCCGGCACGGTCTGACCATGGGCAGCCCGGTGGCGGTCATGGTCGGCAACACCGAGTGGCCGAAGTGGGAGCAGGTCATGTCGGCCGACCCGGTCGACCCCGAGGTGCTGGCCGGTCTGGCCCGCAACGAGGCGCTGACCCGCCCCCGGCCCGGCCACGCCGACCTGGCCGGCATGCAGAAGTACTCGATCGACGAGGCCCGGCCGATCCTGGAGCGCGCCAGCGCCCGCGAGACGGCCGCCCGGGTCGCGCTGGGCGCGGTCGCCCGCTCGTACCTGAAGGAGACCTGCGGGATCGAGATCGTCAGCCACGTGGTCGAGCTGGCCGCCGCCAAGGCGCCGGCCGGTGTGCTGCCGCTGCCCTCGGACGAGGCCCGGCTGGACGCCGACCCGGTGCGCTGCCTGGACGCGGACGCCTCGAAGGCGATGGTCGCCGAGATCGACCGGGCGCACAAGGACGGCGACACCCTCGGCGGCGTGGTCGAGGTGCTCGCGTACGGCGTGCCGGTGGGCCTCGGCTCGCACGTGCACTGGGACCGCCGCCTGGACGCGCAGCTGGCCGCCGCGCTGATGGGCATCCAGGCGATCAAGGGCGTCGAGGTCGGCGACGGCTTCGAGCTGGCCCGGGTGCCGGGTTCGAAGGCGCACGACGAGATCGTCCCGACCCCCGAGGGCGTCAAGCGCACCTCCGGCCGCTCCGGCGGCACCGAGGGCGGTCTGTCCACCGGCGAGGTGCTGCGGGTGCGCGCCGCGATGAAGCCGATCGCCACCGTGCCGCGGGCGCTGCAGACCCTGGACGTGCGCACCGGCGAGCCGGCCAAGGCGCACCACCAGCGCTCGGACGTCTGCGCGGTGCCGGCGGCCGGGATCGTCGCCGAGGCGATGGTCGCGCTGGTGCTGGCCGACGCGGTGAACGAGAAGTTCGGCGGTGACAACGTGTCGGAGACCCGTCGCAACGTGGAGAACTACCTCGACCACCTGATCATCAAATGAGTGAGCGAAGCGAGCTCGTCATCAGGAGGCGCCCGTTGTGGTCGTCGCCTGCCGAGCGCAGCGAGGTGGGGGCATGACCAGCCCCGTCGTGGTGCTGGTCGGCCCGCCCGGCAGTGGCAAGTCCACCGTCGGGCGGGCCCTGGCCGAGCGCCTGGGTGTCGGCTTCCGGGACACCGACGCCGACATCGAGGCGCTGGCCGGCAAGCCGATCCCGGAGATCTTCATCGACGAGGGCGAGCCGCACTTCCGCGAGCTGGAGGTGGCCGCCGTGCGGGCCGCCGCCACCGGGCACGGCGGGGTGCTGGCGCTCGGCGGCGGCGCGGTGATGGCCGAGGCCACCCGGGAGCTGCTGCGCGAGCTGCCGGTGGTCTTCCTGGAGGTCCCGCTGGGCGACGCGGTCAAGCGGG
This sequence comes from Kitasatospora sp. NPDC058190, assembly GCF_042883685.1. Classification (NCBI taxonomy): domain Bacteria; kingdom Bacillati; phylum Actinomycetota; class Actinomycetes; order Kitasatosporales; family Streptomycetaceae; genus Kitasatospora; species Kitasatospora sp. NPDC058190. Next base: position 1,883 of record NZ_JBHVVI010000058.1, on the reverse strand, counting down.
TCGGCCTGGACGCCCCGCGCCCACTGCTGGCCGTCAACCCACGGGCCCGCTGGCGCGAGCTGATGGAGGCCCGCCGCCCCCTCTACCTGGAGGTGGCCACCGCCGTGGTCGACACCGCCGGCCGAACCCCCGCGCAGGTCGCGGACGCCGTACTGGAAGCACTGGAGCTGAAGACCCCCCATGACTGACACCACCGTCAGGATCCACGTCGGCGGCAGCGCCGGCCACGACCCGTACGACGTGCTGATCGGGCACCAGCTGCTCGGTGAGCTGGCGCCGCTGATCGGCGGCCGTGCCAAGCGGGTCGCGATCATCCACCCGGAGGCGCTGGCCGCCACCGCCGACGCCATCCGGGACGACCTGGTCGGCGAGGGGTACGAGGCGATCGCGCTCCAGGTGCCCAACGCCGAGGACGCGAAGAGCGCCGAGGTCGCCGCGTACTGCTGGTCGGTGCTCGGGCAGACCGGGTTCACCCGCAGTGACGTCATCGTCGGCCTCGGCGGCGGCGCCACCACCGACCTGGCCGGCTTCGTCGCCGCGACCTGGCTGCGCGGGGTGCGCTGGATCTCCATGCCCACCACGCTGCTCGGCATGGTCGACGCGGCCGTCGGCGGCAAGACCGGCATCAACATCGCCGAGGGCAAGAACATGGTCGGCGCCTTCCACCCGCCGGTGGGCGTGCTGGCCGACCTCGGCACCCTGGAGACCGTGCCCAAGCACGACTACGTCTCCGGCCTCGCCGAGGTCATCAAGTGCGGCTTCATCGCCGACCCGGCCATCCTCGACCTGATCGAGGCCGACCCGGAGGGAGCGAAGACCCCGGCCGGCCCGCACACCGTCGAGCTCATCCGCCGCGCCATCCAGGTCAAGGCCGACGTGGTCTCCGGGGACCTCAAGGAGTCCGGCCGGCGGGAGATCCTCAACTACGGCCACACCCTGGGCCACGCCATCGAGCGCAACGAGCGCTACAAGTGGCGGCACGGCGCGGCGATCTCCATCGGCATGGTCTTCGCGGCCGAACTCGGCCGGCTGGCCGGGCGGTTGGACGACGAGACGGCCGACCGGCACCGCACCGTGCTGGCCTCGGTCGGCCTGCCGCTGAGCTACCGGGCGGACGCCTGGCCGAAGCTGCTGGACGCGATGAAGATCGACAAGAAGTCGCGCGGCGACCTGATCCGCTTCATCGTCCTGGACGGCCTCGGCAAGACCTCCGTGCTGGAGGGCCCGGACCCGTCCCTGCTGGTCGCCGCGTACGCGGAGGTCTCGGCGTGACCCGGGTGATGGTGCTCAACGGCCCCAACCTCGGCCGGCTGGGCAGTCGCGAGCCGGACGTCTACGGCGCCACCTCGTACGCCGGACTGGTCGAGCGCTGCACCGCGCTGGGCAAGGAGTTCGGCTTCGAGGTCGAGGTGCACGAGACCAACTCCGAGCAGCAGATGGTGGAGTGGCTGCACGAGGCGGCCGACGGGAAGGTGCCCGTGGTGATCAACCCGGGCGCGTTCACCCACTACTCGTACGCGATGCGGGACGCCGCCGCGCAGCGCACCGCGCCGCTGATCGAGGTGCACATCTCCAACCCCTACGCCCGGGAGACCTTCCGGCACAACTCGGTGATCGCCGCGGTGGCCTCCGGCACCATCGCCGGGTTCGGGATCGGCTCGTACGAGCTGGCGCTGCGCGCCCTGGCGGAGCAGCTCACCGCGCGGTGAACCGCGACCGATCTGAAACGGCGTGGGACGGCCGGAGTTGATCCGGACCGACCCGGACCGACCTGACCCGACCTGAGTTGCCCGGAGCCGCCTGCGGGTTGACCTGAGCCGATGTCGGTGGAGGCCGGAGCGGCAGGGGCGAACCCGGCGGCCCGGCGGCGGACTGTGCCCGCC
>NZ_JBHVVI010000057.1:0-59093 GCF_042883685.1 Kitasatospora sp. NPDC058190 | reverse complement strand
ACATTCCGAACCCGGAAGCTAAGCCTCACAGCGCCGATGGTACTGCAGGGGGGACCCTGTGGGAGAGTAGGACGCCGCCGAACAATCATTCAGAAAAGCCCCTGATCCATTCGGATCAGGGGCTTTTCGCATTTCCGTTGACGTATCGTCAGTGCATGGACGATCAGACAGCGGTCATTGCGAACAAGGTGCTCCGCCCCGGTCAGCGCGACGGCGCCCTGCGTGTTCTGGCGGAGGCCCAGACGGTGGACGGCCGGGCCGCCGTGTCCGAGCAGGGCCGGCTTCGGCTGCGGAACGCCGAGACGCCCCGCCCGGGCGTCACCCACTTCATCGGGGCCGAGTCCCATACCGAGACCGAATCCGAGGCCGCGTCCCAGGCCGAATCCGAGGCCGCGTCCGAGAGCGCAGCCGTCCTCGCCTACGGCCAGCTCGAAGTCCCGGAGAACCCGACCGCCAACCCCGCCGCCGAGCTGGTGGTCGACCCGGCCGCCCGAGGCCGCGGTCTGGCCCGTCCGCTGGTGGACGCCGTCCTTGCGGAGGCCCACCGGGAGGGGCACGACGCGGTGGACTTCTGGGTGCACGGCGGCCACCCGGCGGCCCGGCACCTGGCCGGCGCGTACGGCGCCGAGCTGGTCCGCGAGCTGCGGCAGATGCGCCGCACCGGCGCGCAGACCGAGGCCGTGCCGGTCCCCGAGGGCATCGAGCTCCGCACCTTCCGCCCGGGCGAGGACGACGCCGAGTGGCTGCGGCTGAACGCCCTGGCCTTCGCCCACCACCCGGAGCAGGGTTCCTGGACCGAGCAGGACCTGGCCGAGCGCCTCGCCGAGCCCTGGTTCGACCCGGCCGGCTTCTTCCTGGCCACCCGCGAGGGCAAGGCGGTCGGCTTCCACTGGACCAAGGTGCACCCGGCCACCGCCACCGAGCCGGAGCTCGGCGAGGTGTACGTGGTCGGGGTGGACCCGGCCGAGCAGGGCAGTGGACTCGGCCGGGCGCTGACCGCGGCCGGCCTGCGTCACCTGACCGGTTCCGGAGCCGGCGAGCGTGGACTGGAAACCGTCCTTCTCTACGTCGACGCCGACAATCCGGCCGCCGTGCGGGTATATGAACGACTGGGATTCACCGTTCACGAGGTGGACCTCATGTACCGAGCCCAGTACCAGGCGCATCGGCCGGCCTAGCCGCCCGGTGCGGCCGGATCGTCCCACCGGACGACCCGGCCCCGCACCGACCGGACGGCCGGGCCGTACCGAGCGGTCACGGGCGAGGGGTGGAAAACGGCACCGCCCCCTTGCCCCGACCGACTCAGCTTTCCTCCTGGCCATGCGGTGTTTACCGTGGATTCAATTGCTGCCGCGAAGATCACAGGATGAAGTCCGTAGTGTCTCGCTCGTGCAGAGTCGACCGCCATTCGCCGGCCGGTCCTGTACGGACCGCGCCCGGTGGCTGGGCGCTGTCCCCGGGGGCCGCCGCCGCCCGGGGCGAGAACGACGGCCCGCAGAGCCATTCGCATCCGGACGCCGTCCTTCTGCTGGAGGAGCTGGAGCCCATGAGCATCCCCCGCCCCGTCTCTGCCCCGCTGTCGCCGACGGCCCGGATGTCCGGTGCGCTGGGGGTTCCGCCGGAGCTGTCGACCATGGACGAGCAGGAGTTGGAAGCCTTGCCGCAGGGACGCTTCCTGGACCGTGAGCGCAGCTGGCTCGCGTTCAACGAGCGCGTCCTGGAGCTCGCCGAGGACCCGGGGATCCCGCTCCTCGAACGGGCGAAGTTCCTGGCGATCTTCGCGAGCAACCTGGACGAGTTCTTCATGGTCCGGGTGGCCGGGCTGAAGCGCCGGATCGCCACCGGTGTCGCCCAGCGCAGCGCCTCCGGCCTCCAGCCGCGCGAGGTGCTGGACCTGATCTGGACCCGCTCGCGCGAGCTGATGGCCCGGCACGCCGCCGCCTTCCAGCAGGAGGTGCTGCCGGACCTGGCCGCCGAGGGCATCGAGGTGGTCCGCTGGCCGGAGCTGGCCGAGAAGGAGCAGGCCCGGCTGCACACCCTGTTCCGGCAGAAGATCTTCCCGGTCCTGACCCCGCTGGCCGTCGACCCGGCGCACCCCTTCCCGTACATATCGGGACTCTCGCTCAACCTGGCCGTGGTCGTCCGCAACCCGGTGTCGGGGCACAAGCACTTCGCGCGCGTCAAGGTGCCGCAGTCGCTGGCCCGTTTCCTGGAGGCCTCGCCCCAGCGGTACGTCCCGCTGGAGGACGTCATGGGCGCGCACCTGGAGGAGCTCTTCCCGGGGATGGAGGTGCTGGCCCACCACGCCTTCCGCGTCACCCGCAACGAGGACCTGGAGGTGGAGGAGGACGACACCGAGAACATCCTCAAGGCCCTGGAGAAGGAGCTGATGCGGCGGCGCTTCGGCCCGCCGGTACGGCTGGAGGTCGAGGAGTCGATCGACCCCTACATCCTGGACCTGCTGGTGCGGGAGCTGAACATCACCGAGGCGGAGGTCTTCCCGCTGCCCGGGCCGCTGGACCTGACCGGGCTGTTCGGGATCGCCGAGCTGGACCGCCCGGAGCTCAAGTACCCGAAGTTCGTGGCCGGTACGGCCCGCGGGCTGACCGACGTCGAGTCGGCCTCGCAGCCGGACATCTTCGCCGCGATGCGCGAGCGCGACGTCCTGCTGCACCACCCGTACGACAGCTTCTCCACCTCGGTGCAGGCCTTCCTGGAGCAGGCGGCCGCCGACCCGGACGTGCTGGCGATCAAGCAGACCCTGTACCGCACCTCGGGTGACTCGCCGATCGTGGACGCGCTGATCGACGCGGCCGAGTCCGGCAAGCAGGTGCTGGTCCTGGTCGAGATCAAGGCGCGCTTCGACGAGCAGGCCAACATCAAGTGGGCCCGCAAGCTGGAGGAGGCCGGCTGCCACGTGGTCTACGGCCTGGTCGGGCTGAAGACGCACTGCAAGCTGTCGCTGGTGGTCCGCCAGGAGGGCGACACCCTGCGCCGCTACTCGCACGTCGGTACCGGCAACTACCACCCGAAGACGGCCCGGCTGTACGAGGACCTCGGCCTGCTCACCTCCGACCCGCAGGTCGGCGCCGACCTCTCGGACCTGTTCAACCGGCTGTCCGGCTACTCGCGCCGCGAGTCCTACCGCCGCCTGCTGACCGCCCCGCGCGGCCTGCGGGACGGGCTGGTCTCGCGGATCAACAACGAGATCGCCCACCACCGGGCGGGCCGGCCCGCGTACGTGAAGATCAAGGTCAACTCGATCGTCGACGAGGCCGTGATCGACGCGCTGTACCGGGCCTCGCAGGCCGGGGTGCCGGTGGACGTCTGGGTGCGCGGCATCTGCGCGATCCGCCCCGGCGTGCCGGGGCTGAGCGAGAACATCCGGGTCCGCAGCATCCTGGGCCGCTTCCTGGAGCACTCCCGGGTCTTCGTGTTCGGCAACAACGGCGATCCGGAGGTCTGGATCGGCAGCGCCGACATGATGCACCGCAACCTGGACCGCCGGATCGAGGCGCTCCTGCGGATCACCGACCCGGCGCACCGCGCCGAGCTGTCCGGGCTGATCGATCTCGGGGTGTCGGACGAGACCGAGTCCTGGCACCTGGGACCGGACGGCGTCTGGACCCGGCACTCGCAGGACGCCGAGGGCCGGCCGCTGAGGCACGTCCAGGACCTGCTCATCGACTCGCGTCAACGCCGCCGGGCCGCCACCTCGCGCTGACGCGACCACTGATGCGAGCCGCCGGAGCAGGTCGGGCCTTCCGGGCCCCGAGGGGACCTGCTCCGGCGGTCGGCCACCAGCCCCGGGGGACGGCCCCGGGGGAACGGGGATCTACCACGCCATGACCGATGCGCCGATGACGGCCCAGGCGGCCTCCACCGCGACCGCCGGGGACATCCTTTCCCGCCAGCTCACCGCCCAGGCCGGAGCGTTCCTGCGCGCCCTGCCGCTCGCGGTGGGCGAGGTCGGCGCCAGACCGGGTTCGGCCGCGGTCGTCCCGGCGGCCGGTACCGCCGACCTGCTGCGGGCCGTCCGGCGGATCGGCGGGCTGCTGCACACCTTCGGCGCCGTCTTCGAGCAGACCTGGGCGCAGGAGTCGCGCACCGAGCTGCGCTGGCTGCTCAACCTGCTGGCGCTGGAGCCCGGCTACGTCCGCCGCTCGGCCCGGCTGCTGGGCGCGCTGGACTCGCTGAGCGGCAGTGACCCGGAGGGCACCGGCATGCTGGCCGGGCACGCGGGCGCGCCCAAGGCGCGGGCGCTGCTGGACCGGCAGCTGACCCTGGCCCGGACCAGGGCGCACTCCACGGTGCTGCAGGAGCTCCGCTCGGCCCGGCTGCACGCGCTGGCGGACCGGATGACCCTGCTGGTCGGTGAGGCACCGCTGCTGGAGACGGCCGGTGGCCGGGCGTCGGCGGTGCTGCTGCCGCAGGCGGCCGCCGCGTTCACCGCGCTGTCCGCGTGCGCCCAGCAGCTGCCGCTGCAGCGGGCCGCGACGCCGTACGGCGGGGACGGGCTGCGCCGGCTGGGCGCGGTGCCGTCGGTGCGCGGCGCGGCCGACGCGGACGCGGCCCTGGCGGCCGACGACGCGCCCTGGTCCCGGCTGCGGATCCTGGTGAAGCGGGCCCGGTACGCGCTGGAGGTGTGCGGCCGTCCGTCCTCCGAGCTGGACGAGCTGGACGAGGTGCTGGGCCGGCACCAGGAGGCGGCGGACGCCGCGGTGACCGCCGCCACCGCGGCGCGCACCCCGCGGATCACCCCCGCGACCGCGTACGTGCTGGGCGTGGTGCATGCTGATCAGCGGCTGGAGGTGGAGGCGGCGCGGTACGCCGTCGGCCGCCGGTGGCCCGACCTCCCGCCAGGCCTGGACGGCTGGCTGGAGATCCCCCCTGCCGAGGGCTGGGGGCATTCCCCCGCACCACGGACGGCCTGAATTGCACGATCGCCTGACCCCCGCGCCGAGTCCGAGCCCCGTGCCGAGCCCGAGCACCGGGCGGGCAGCGGACACCCGCGCGACCGGGGCGGGCCGTGCCCCGGTGATCCTGGCGGCGGGCGCGGTGCTCTGGCTGCCGGGCCGGCCGAAGCCGAGCGGCAGGCTGGGGCGGCCGCGGATCGCGGTGATCCACCGTCCGAAGTACGACGACTGGAGCCTGCCGAAGGGCAAGCTCGACCCGGGCGAGGGGGCGGTCGGGGCGGCGCTGCGCGAGGTGTGGGAGGAGACCGGCTTCCGCTGCCTTCTCGGTCCTGAGCTGCCCACCCAGCACTACCTGGCGCAGGGCCGTCCGAAAGAGGTCCGGTACTGGGCGGCGGTGCCGACCAGCGGGTCCTTCCGCCCGAACCGGGAGGTGGACCGGCTGGAGTGGTTGCCGGCCGGGAAGGCCCGCGCCCGGCTGACCCACGACCGCGACCGGTTGCTGATCGACGCCCTCCTGGGGATCCTGGGCGCGAGGCCTGTACGGATGAGCGGGGAGCCGGCGGTGAAGGAACGGTGGAAGTGATCTACCCGCGCCCATGCCGTGACGCAACCGTTACTACGTGACGTAGTTTCCTGTCATCCGTTCGAGGTTCACTCCCCGTTCACTTGCGACCGGCTGTCGTGTCACCTACCCGGCCTAACTTCGGGTCTACCGGAGGGCCGCACGGGCCCCGGACCACAGCAAAACCCGCCCTCGGCCGTGTCCGCACGGTCTGCGCGTCGGGCAATGCCACAGAAAGGGACACCCCTGTGAAGCTCCAGCGGAACGGCCGCTCCAAGGCCCTCGCCATCGGTGCCATGGCGCTCGTCAGCTCGCTGTCGCTCGCCGCCTGCGGTTCGGACGACAACAGCACCACCAAGGCGTCCGGTGGCTCCAGCGGTGGTTCCGCCTCGGCCGCCGCGATCAACTGTGGCAAGGCCGGCACGCTGCTCGGCGCCGGTTCGACCGCGCAGGCCAACGCGATCGACGTGTGGAAGGCCAACTTCGGCGCCGCCTGCTCCGGCAGCACCGTCAACTACAGCGGCGGCGGCTCCGGCGCCGGTGTCCAGCAGTTCAACCAGGGCAAGGTCGCCTTCGCGGGCTCCGACTTCGCGCTGAAGCCCGCCGACGTCGACGCCTCCAAGGCCGTCTGCACCGGCGGCAAGGCCATCGACCTGCCGATGGTCGCCGGCCTGGTCTCGCTGGTCTACAACGTCGACGGTGTCGACAACCTGGTCCTGGACGGCCCGACCGCCGCCAAGATCTTCGACTCGCAGATCACCAAGTGGAACGACCCGGCGATCGCCGCCCTGAACCCGGGCGCCAAGCTGCCGGACGCCGACATCCAGTCGTTCCACCGCTCGGACGACTCCGGCACCACCTACAACCTGACCTCCTACTTCGCCAAGACCTCCGGCGGCGCCTGGAGCGCGGAGCCGAACAAGGCGTGGAAGGGCAAGGGCGGCCAGTCCGCCAACGGCAGCGCCGGCGTCTCCGCCCAGATCAAGCAGGTCAAGAACTCGATCGGCTACGCCGAGCTGTCCTTCGCCCAGATCAACAACCTGAAGAGCGCCAAGATCGCCACCGGCGCCGCTCAGCCCGTCGAGGCGACCGCCGCCAACGCCGCGCTCACCCTCTCGACCTCCACCGTCACGGGCACCGACGGCGACCTCGCCCTCTCCCTGGACTACGGCACCAAGGCCGACAACGCCTACCCGATCGTCCTGGTGACCTACGAGATCGCCTGCGACAAGGGCAACAAGGCCGAGACCCTCGACACCCTCAAGTCGTTCCTGACCTACACGATCAGCGACGGCGCCCAGAAGGCCATAGGCGACAAGGGCTACGTCCCGATGCCGGCCGCCATCGGCGACAAGGTCAAGACCGCCGTCGCCGCCCTGGCCTGACCCGACAGGACCACCGGTGGGACGGCCCCGTGAGCGAGGGGGGCCGGGGCCGTCCCACCGGAACGCACCAACGACTCAGCACCAACGTCCGGGGCACCGCCGCCATGGTGCCGTCCCCCTTCCGGGGCGGCACCACCAGACCGGAGTAGACCAATGACTTCATCCTCCCCTGCCGCCCCGCGAGGCAGGGAACGCCGACCGCGTGACAGCCGCGTCGGCGACAAGATCTTCATGAACCTCGCCCGCGGCGCGGGCATCCTGCTGCTGGTCATCATGGCCGCGATCGCCGGCTTCCTGGCCTGGCGCTCGGGCCTGGCCCTCAGCAAGAACGACGGCAACTTCTTCACCACCTTCGAGTGGACGCCGGACGCCCCGAAGCCGGTCTTCGGCATCGCCGTCCTTGCCTTCGGCACCATCGTCAGCGCCCTCATCGCGATGATGATCGCCGTTCCGGTGGCCATCGGGATCGCGCTGTTCATCTCGCACTACGCGCCGAGGCGGATCGCCCAGCCGTTCGCCTACCTGGTCGACCTGCTCGCCGCCGTCCCCAGCATCGTCTACGGCCTCTGGGGCGCGCTCTTCCTGGTCCCGCACATGGACGGTCTGACCAGCTGGCTGAACCAGTACCTGGGCTGGACGTACATCTTCGACCAGACCAAGACCGGCACCCCGCGCAACCTGTTCACCGTCGGCATCCTGCTGGCGATCATGGTCCTCCCGATCATCACCGCGGTCTCCCGCGAGGTGTTCCGCCAGGTGCCGCGGATGCACGAGGAGGCGGCGCTCGCGCTCGGCGCGACCCGCTGGGAGATGATCCGCACCGCGGTGCTGCCGTTCGGCCGCCCCGGCATCATCTCGGCCTCGATGCTCGGCCTCGGCCGCGCGCTCGGCGAGACCATCGCGGTCGCCGTGGTGCTCTCCGCCAACAACGTCCTGTCGCTGCACATCCTCGACGCGGGCGGCGGCACCTTCGCGCAGAACATCGCGCTGAAGTTCGCCGAGGCGGGCGACAACGGCCGCAACGCGCTGATGGCCTCCGGCCTCGTCCTGTTCGTCATCACCCTGCTGGTGAACGGCGCCGCGCGACTGATCATCGCCCGCCGCAAGGAGTACTCGGGGGCCAACGCATGACCACCGCAACGACCGTGCCCGCGGACGCCCGGCCGGTCAGCCGGACGCTGACCGCCAACCGGCTGCCCAAGTGGGCCCCGCCCGCCGTCGCCGTCGGCTCGATCGCCGTCGGCTGCGGGATCGGCGCCGTCGGCGGGCTGAAGAGCCACCTGCAGTGGGGCCTGATCTCGGCCCTGCTCTTCACGGTGGCCAGCTACCTGATCTCGGCCCAGGTCGAGGGCCGCCGCCAGGCCAAGGACCGGCTCGCCACCTCGGTGGTCTGGGTCGCCTTCATCCTGGCCGTCGTCCCGCTGGTCTCGCTGACCGTCTACACGGTCCAGCAGGGCATCGACGTGGTGGACGGGAACTTCCTGAGCCACTCGATGAAGGGCGTCATCCAGACCGGCCCCGGCGGTGGCATCTACCACGCGCTGATCGGCACCCTGGAGCAGGTCGGCCTGGCCACCGCGATGGCCGCCCCGCTCGGTCTGCTGACCGCCGTCTACCTGGTCGAGTACGGTCGTGGCCGGCTCGCCAAGGCCGTCACCTTCTTCGTCGACGTCATGACGGGCATCCCGTCCATCGTCGCCGGTCTGTTCGTCCTCTCGGTCTGGAACCTCGCGCTGGGCTTCAACTACTCCGGCTTCTCGGGCAGCCTCGCGCTGGCGATCCTGATGATCCCGGTCGTGGTCCGGTCCACCGAGGAGATGCTCAAGCTCGTCCCGAACGAGCTGCGCGAGGCCTCGTACGCACTCGGCGTGCCGAAGTGGAAGACCATCCTGCGGATCGTCCTCCCCACCGCGATCGGCGGCATCACCACCGGTGTGATGCTCGCGGTCGCCCGCATCACGGGTGAGACCGCTCCGGTGATGATGCTGGTGTTCGGCGCCGACGCCATCAACAGCAACCCGTTCGACGGACCGCAGCAGTCCCTGCCGATGTACATCTGGCAGCAGTACTCGGTGGTCAACAACGACAACGGCTACGCCCGTGCCTGGGGTGCCGCGCTGGTGCTGATCGCCTTCGTGATGGGGCTCAACCTCATCGCCCGGGGCATCGCACGCTGGCGCTCGCCCAAGGGCGGACACTGACCGACCCACTGACGTACGAAGACAGACGAGAGAAGCAACGATCATGGCCAAGCGCATCGACGTCAGCGGACTGTCGGCCTACTACGGCACCACCAAGGCCATCGAGGACATCTCGATGAGCATCGAACCCCGCTCGGTGACCGCCTTCATCGGCCCCTCCGGCTGCGGCAAGTCCACCTTCCTGCGCACCCTCAACCGGATGCACGAGGTGATCCCCGGCGCGCGGGTCGAGGGCAAGGTCCTCCTGGACGACGAGAACCTCTACGGCGCCAACGTCGACCCGGTCGCCGTGCGCCGCTCGGTCGGCATGGTCTTCCAGCGTCCGAACCCGTTCCCGACCATGTCGATCTACGACAACGTGGTCGCCGGGCTCAAGCTCGCCGGCGTGCGCAAGAAGTCCGTCCTGGACGAGGTGGTGGAGCGCTCGCTGAAGGGCGCCAACCTCTGGAAGGAGGTCCACAACCGGCTGAACAAGCCGGGTGCCGGCCTCTCCGGCGGTCAGCAGCAGCGTCTGTGCATCGCCCGCGCGATCGCGGTCGAGCCGCAGGTCCTGCTGATGGACGAGCCCTGCTCCGCGCTCGACCCGATCTCCACCCTCGCCATCGAGGACCTGATCGGCGAGCTGAAGTCGCAGTTCACCATCGTCATCGTGACCCACAACATGCAGCAGGCGGCCCGCGTCAGCGACCGCACCGCCTTCTTCAACCTGGCGGGCGTCGGCCAGCCGGGCAAGCTGATCGAGCTGGACGACACCCAGCGGATCTTCTCCAACCCGTCGGTCCAGGCGACCGAGGACTACATCTCCGGCCGCTTCGGCTGAGCCGGATCCCAGCTGTCCCGCGGTGCTGCATGGCGGTGCCGCCGCGGGGCATGAAGAAGGGCCCGCCCCCGAGATGTGGGGGCGGGCCCTGCTCTGTTATTCGCCCGCTCGCCTCCGGGGCGCTCCGACCCGGTGCCGACGGTCGGCGCTCCGGCGCTCCTTCGTCGCTTGTCGCTTCTCCCTTTCGGCACCGGCGCGCCCCTTCGGCTCGGGGCGGGTAGTCGCCCGCTCGCCTCCGGTGCGCGGCTCGGGGCGGGTAGTCGCCCGCTCGCCTCCGGTGCGCGGCTCGGGGCGGGTAGTCGCCCGCTCGCCTCCGGGGTGGGCTTACTCCGGCCGTCCGGGGATCAGCCCCAGAACAGGTGCACGAACCAGTACATCAGCGCTGCGACGATGGCGGCCGCCGGCATCGTGATGAACCAGCCGAGCACGATGTTCTTCGCGACGCCCCAGCGCACCGCGCGGATCCGCTTGGTGGCCCCCGCACCCATGATCGCCGCGGTGATGACGTGGGTGGTGGAGATCGGCGCCTTGAAGACGAACGACGTGATGTACATGATCGCCGAGGAGGTGGCCTCGGCCGCGAAGCCCTGCGGCGGGTCCAGCTCGATGATCTTGCGGCCGAGGGTCCGCATGATCCGCCAGCCGCCCGCGTAGGTGCCCAGCGAGAGCATGGTCGCGCAGGAGATCTTCACCCAGACCGGGATGTCGCCGGTGGTCTGGTGGCCGGAGATGGTGAGCGCCATGACCACGATGCCCATGGTCTTCTGCGCGTCCTGCAGACCGTGCGCCAGCGCCATCGCGGCGGCCGAGGCGGTCTGGGCGACCCGGAAGTTGCGCTTGGCGCGGTGCGGGTTGGCCCGGCGGAAGATCCACAGGATCGCCAGCATCACGATGAAGCCGCCGATCAGGCCGACCACCGGCGAGACGACCATCGGGACGACGATCTTGTCGATCACGCCGCTCCAGATCACCTGGGTGCCGCCGGCCAGCGCCGCGCCCACCAGACCGCCGAACAGCGCGTGCGAGGAGGAGGACGGCAGGCCGAAGTACCAGGTGGTCAGGTTCCAGGCGATCGCGCCGACCAGGGCGGCGAACAGGATCGCCATCCCCTGGTTGCCGGTGGGGGTCTCGATGATCCCGCTGGAGACGGTGTGCGCCACCCCGCTGCCCAGGAAGGCGCCGGCCAGGTTCATCACCGCGGCCATCGCGAGCGCGGCCCTGGGGGTGAGCGCCCGGGTGGAGACCGACGTGGCGATCGCGTTGGCCGAGTCGTGGAAGCCGTTGGTGTACGTGAAGAAGAACGCAACACCGATGACGGCGATGAGTGCTGCCATGTCCACGAGGGTCAGGACTCCTTGACCGCGATGGTCTCCACCGTGTTGGCGACGTGCTCGAACGCGTCCGCCGCCTCCTCAAGGACGTCCACGATCTGCTTGAGCTTGAGCACCTCGATGGCGTCGTACTGGCCGGAGAACAGGTGGGCGAGCAGCTTGCGGTGGATCTGGTCGGCCTGGTTCTCCAGCCGGTTGACCTCGATCCAGTACTCGGTGAGGTTCGACATGCTGCGCAGGTTCGGCATCGCCTCGGCGGTCAGCTCGGCGGCCCGGGCCAGCACCTCGATCTGCTGCTCGATGCCCTTCGGCAGGGTCTGGATGTCATAGAGGACGACCAGGTCGACGGCCTCCTCCATGAAGTCCATGATGTCGTCCAGCGACGAGGCCAGGCTGTAGATGTCCTCGCGGTCGAAGGGCGTGATGAAGGAGGAGTTCAGCTGGTGGAACACCGCATGGGTGGTGTCGTCCCCGGCGTGCTCGGCGGCGCGCATGCGCTCGACGATCTCCGCGCGGGCCGACACGTCTGATCCCAGCAGTTCCAGCAGGAGCTTCGAGCCGACGACCAGGTTCTCCGCGGCGGCGGCGAACATGTCGTAGAAGCTCGTCTCCTTCGGGGTCAGGCTAAAACGCACGGAAATCTCCGATGTGCGGGGTAGGGACTGAACGATGCTAGGTGCAACCAAGCGCAATCGCGCAAACGGGGTGGCGGGGAGGGAGGCGGATCCTCCCCTTCCGTTCGGCTGCCGCACCGGCCGACCCGGACCGCACAGCCGCGTGCGGACGTGAGCATCAGTCTGACGGAACCTCGCCCGGTTTCCCCCCGTCCTGCGCGCGCGGAACCGGGGCGCCGCTCAGACGGGTGAACCGCGCGACGGCCCGTACCAGGCGCTTCGGCACATGCCGGGTGGGCCGTCGGAACACCATGGAAGGCCCGGGTGTTGGACACTGGTGGCCGACGCAGCCACCAGGCACAGAGACGAAGGCGGGCCGATGACCACGACGCAAGCGCGCACCGAGCCGGACCACGCGCACGGGACCGACCCCCAGGCCGGCACCCCCGCCGTACCCGCGGCCGCCGCAGGACATCACGGCGGGCACGGCCCGCACGGCTACAGCGCGCAGAAGGACGCCCACCTCAAGCGGCTGCGTCGGATCGAGGGCCAGATCCGCGGCCTCCAGCGCATGGTCGACGAGGACGTCTACTGCATCGACGTGCTCACCCAGGTCTCGGCCAGCACCAAGGCCCTGCAGTCCTTCGCGCTCTCGCTGCTGGAGGAGCACCTGCGGCACTGCGTCGCCGCGGCCGCCGAGCAGGGCGGCGTCGAGCTGGACGCCAAGGTCGCGGAGGCCTCGGCCGCGATCGGACGACTGCTGCGCAGCTGAGCCGCCGGCCCCCGGGCCGTCCGCTAGTCGCCTTCCCGCTGGTCGCCCTCCCGACGGCCCTGGCCCGGGTCCACCCGGTCCAGCAGCACCTCGTCGATCCGCTCGGTCGGCAGCCGGTCACCGCTGCTGGCCGTCGCGGCGATCATCAGCTCGCCGGCCAGCTCGATCTCGTCGAGGGCCGCGTCGTCGTGGCCACCGCTGCGGCCGCCCGTGGACGACACCACCTGCACCACCCCTTCAGTGCCTCGCCAGCCCGGGCGGCAGCCACCCGACGTCCAGCCTAGGCACTCCGGGGCCCGTCCACATGGCACGGACGGGCCATCTCGGCGCCGCCGAAACGGGTGGCCGTCGCTCCCCGGACGGCCACCCGCTCCGGCGGCGCCCCGTCTCGCCCCGCAGCCGCGGGACCCAGGGCGTGTCGGACACGCCCTACTTGGGGCTCTCCGAGGGCTTCATCTGGTAGATGTCCGAGGCCGGCGGCTCGGCCGCCTCGACCGGCTTGCCGAAGTCCGACAGCGAGGTCGTCGAGGTCACCTTCACCTGGTCCTTGGCCTCCTTCGAGCCGGCCACCCCGGCGAAGGTGAACACCTCGACCACCTTGTGCAGCCGGCCCTGGTCGTCCAGCCAGGCGTCGTACGGGACGTCCTTGACGGTGAAGGTCTGCCCGCCCATCCGCAGGCCGTCGCCGCCCCGGCCGCCCGTCGCGTCGGCCGCCTTCGCCAGGTCCAGGGTGCCCCGGTAGTGGTGCAGCGAGGCCCCGTCGACGCTCTCGGTGCCGACCAGGTCGGCCTTCTGCACCCCGCGCAGCGCACCCGCCGCCGAGGCCGGGTCGGTGGCGCCGCTGCTGACCAGGTTGCCGTCCGGCAGCTGGCGCACGTCCAGCTTGACCCACTTTCCGGCGGGCACCTTGGCGCCGCTGTTCTGCAGGTAGACGGTGCCCGGCAGGACCACCTCGACGATCTTCCCGGTGGTCGCCGCGCCCGGCGGCACCTGGACCTCCAGCCGGCCGATCCGCTTCACGTAGTCGTAGCCGCCGCCCCCGCTGAAGGAGGCCTTCTTGTCCGCGGACTCGGTGACCAGCTCGGTGGCGGTGTGCGCGGAACCGGTGCGGCCGGTGACGTCGGCGGCGTTGCGTACCGCCGTCAGCGGGTCGGCGGCCAGCTGGTCGGGGACGCTCGCCCCCTGGTCCGAGGAGCCGCCGCCGGAGTGGCCCGAGCACCCGGCGGCCCCCGCGGCCAGGACGGCGGCGAGCAGGGCGGCACCGGCCGCCGAGCGCAGGTGCGGCTCAGGACGGCGTGCTGGCCGCCCGGTTCGCTGCTGGTCGGTCATCTTCATCCTCGCGACAACCCCCTCGGGCCCGACTGCCCTGCCGGGACACCACCGGGTGGGCAGAGCTCTTTCCGGGCAAACGAGTTGAGGAGCGAAGGGTTACGGGGGCCGACGGAACCCGCGCGTCGCGCGGGGGCTGCCCGGCGCGTTACGGTGAACCACGTGCACAGTGAGCTGCCGGCGCCCCCCGGCACCACCCGGATGCCCGAGCACCGTGTCGCGATCAGCGAACGCGGTTCCTTCGCCTTCGCGACCTGCAGCTGCGGCTGGTACTCCGCGGCCCGCCGCTCGCGCGACCTGGCCCGCCGGGAGGGCGCCGGCCACCTCGCCGAGTTCGACGGCGGCGAGCCGGACTAGACCGGACCGGACCCCTTCCCGGCGACGGGCTCCGGTGGGTTACAGCGGGCCCTGGCAGGCTCCTGAGGCACCTGCCGGACGCTCAGGCCGCGAGGTCCGACTCCGGCGGCTGCTCCTCGGCACGCACCGCCCCGCGACCGCGCCGACGGCCGCGCGGGGCCCCGCCGCGGGCCGAGCCGCCGCGCTCCGGCGCCCGGATCAGCGGGGCGACGGCCGTACGGCTCAGCGCGTGGCAGAACGGGACCAGCACCGCCATCGCGATCGGCGCCAGCAGCAGCACCA
This sequence comes from Kitasatospora sp. NPDC058190, assembly GCF_042883685.1. Lineage (NCBI taxonomy): Bacteria > Bacillati > Actinomycetota > Actinomycetes > Kitasatosporales > Streptomycetaceae > Kitasatospora > Kitasatospora sp. NPDC058190. The sequence goes on along the minus strand of NZ_JBHVVI010000057.1, from coordinate 44,524 downwards.
CGGCCACGGCGAGTGCGAAGCCGCCGATCACGTCGGTCGGGTAGTGGACGCCCATGAACATCCGACAGAAGCCCTGCAGCAGGGCCAGGCCCCCGGCGATCCAGCCCAGCTTCCGGTTCACCAGGAACAGCGCCACCGCGACGGCCATCGTCATGGTCGAGTGGTCGCTGACGAAGGAGTGGGTGCCGGCCTTGCCGTCCACCAGCACCAGCAGCCCGGGATGGTCGACGAAGGGCCGCGGCCGGTTCACGATCGCGGCGATCGGCAGGTTGGCGAGCTCGGCGACGGCCACCGAGAGCGGGACCCAGAGCAGGCCGGCGATCGCCACCGGCGCGTCCGCCCGGCGCCTGGCCTGCAGCCAGGCCACCAGCCCGAGCATGGCGAGGCCGATCAGGATGCCGTACTCGCCCACCCAGGAGACCAGGTGGTCCAGCCACTGCGGGGAGCGCTTGGCCAGGCCGTTGACGGCGTAGAGCAGGCCGAGGTCGGGGTTGGTCGTGTCGGCAAGCGGCGTCGACACGCCGCACCTCCTTCTGGTCCGCAGCAGCTGATCGTTCCGGCCGGGGCCCGCCCGGCGCGGCAAGCTGACGAGGGGCCACCGGACCCAACGTCATCGCCGGGGCACAGCGTTCCACGGAAACGCGCGGTTATGGAAACTTGACTCAGCGTCCACAGGGCACACACAGATCGACGGCCGGCTCAGCCGCCCCCGACGGGCCGGCCCGGCCCGGCCGGCGGGGGCGGGGCGGCGACCGCCGGGGCGGCGGGCGCCGACGGGGCCGTCGTGCCGGGGCGGCTCGGGGCGTTGACCGCGCCGCTGTTGTTGTCGCGGGTCGGCAGCGCCTGGGCGCCGTCCGTGGTGACCCGGGTCGCTCCGATGTACTCCTTGGTGTCGATCTTGTCGTAGCGGATCACCGCCCCGGTGTGCGGCGCGTTGATCATGTAGCCGCCGCCGACGTAGATCCCCACGTGGTGGATGCTGCGCGGATCGCCCAGGTCCGTCGCGAAGAACACCAGGTCGCCCGGCCGGAGCTGATCCCGCGACGGGTGCGGTCCGGCGTACCACTGATCGTTGGCCACCCGGGGCAGGGTGATGCCCACGGTGGCGAACGCGGCCACGGTGAGCCCGGAACAGTCGAACCGCCCGTTCTGCCAGGCCGCCCCGTCGCCGCCCCACAGGTACGGCGTGCCGAGTTTGGTCTGCGCGAAGTAGATCGCGGCCGCCGATTGCGCGGAGACCTCCACCGGCGCGGTCGGCGCGGTGAAACTGCGGGCCATCGCCTGGATGTTCCGCACGTAGCCCTGGGTCTCCTTGTACGGCGGAATGCCCCTGTTCTTCGTCACCGCGTACGGGCCGGCGTTGTAGGCGGCCAGCATGTTGGCCTGCGGGTCGCCCGGCACACCGGCGACGTCCTTGGCCAGCGCACAGTCGTAGACCGCCGCCGTGGCGATCGCGTCGTACGGGTTCCAGACGTCCTTCTTGCCGTCCCCGTCGCCATCCGTGGCGTACACCGGCCAGGTGTCCGGCATGAACTGCGCCATTCCCTGTGCCCCGACGCCGGATTGGGCCTTGGGGTCGAAACCGCTTTCCTGGTACAGCTGCGCCGCGAGCATCGGCGGGGAGATCTCCGGGCAGAGAGATCCCCACTTCTGGATCGCGTCCTGGTAGGCGGTCGGAACGGTTCCCGGAGAGAGGGCGGAACGATTCGCCGACTGCTGCGGCGTCCCACTCGCCGCATAGGTCCCCATCGTCACCAGGCCGACGAACCCGAACGCGACAACTCCCGCAGCGGCGGCGGCCGTACCGGCCTTCCGGAGTACCATCAGCACCATCCCGACGAATCGTCAGTCGAAGTGTCCCGGAAGGCGTTGCTCACCGCAATCATCAGAGATACAAAGAGTGAGCGCTATCCTTCGTGCGGTGGACATCCTCGCGTACGTGTCCGGTGCCTCACGACCAATCCGCGAGAAGTAGCCAAGTCGACATCAGATCTGGCCAAGAATAGGCACCGACCCTTCGCGCGGGCGGGGTCAGGGCCCTTGAATTTGCCTGATCGGGCGGTGAGATGGAAATGAACCTGAGCAGCGTGCACACCTATGCGGTCGGCCACCTGGCCGACGACCCACCCAAGAAGCCGAGTATCGACACCATCATCGGCGGAATCGCCCCGGACTGGGGGCCGTTCGCGAGCCTCGGGTCGGAGGCCCGGGTGATGGTCGAGGTCATCATGGCCGTCGCCATCCTCGTCTGCCTCGGCATCGCGGTCTGGGGTGCCGCCAAACAGCGGATCGGTGCGACCGCGATGCGTGACAGCTTCGGCGCCGAACAGGGCAAGGGGCTGATCATTGCCGGCCTGACCGGCGTGTTCATTATTGGATCACTCGGCACTCTGTTCACCATTGTCTACGGCATGGCGATCTGACGATCAGATAGCAGTGAGCCGGCCCGCCTGAGGACAGGTCCCCGCCCGTACCTCCCCAGTGGCCGACCCGCCCAGGAGTCCACCCCCGTTCCCACCCTCCGTCCGCGCCCGCCCCCGGACGGAGGGCCCCCGGAGCCGCCCCCGGCTCCCCGCACCAGGAGGGCCGCCGTGCCGTTGTCCGACGACCAGCCGCACACCCGTACGCGGCTGCCGGTCGGCGAACAGCCCTCCTCACCGCCGACCCTCGGTCAGTCGCGCCCGCTGCGCGCCCTGCTGACCGTCCTCGTGGTCGTCACCCTGCTCGTCGTGGCCATCTCCATCGCCAACCGCGGCAAACCCGACCCCGGCAGCAGCGGCGGCTCCGCCGACCGCGCCGCCCCCAGCGCCCCCGCCGGCGCCGGTCCGCCCCCCAGTGGCGACCAGCCCGTCGGCACCACCGTCAACGGCATCGCCTCCGGCTTCCCGCACACCGAACAGGGCGCCCAGTCCGCCGCCACCAACTACGCCGTGGCGGTCGGCTCCGCGGACATGTTCCGCGCCGACAGCCGCCACGGCATCATCGCCACCATCGCCGACCCGGGGGCGGTGGGCGCGCTGCAGAGCCGGCTGGACCAGGGCTTCTCGCCGGAGACGGCGGCCCGGTTCGGAGTGGACGCGCAGGGGAAGCCGCCCAAGGGCCTGACCTTCGTCAGCCGGACGATCCCGGTCGGGGCTAGGAGCAACGGCTACACCGCGGAGAGCGTCAAGGTCGACGTCTGGTGCAACGGCCTGTTCGGACTGGCCGGTCAGCAGTCGACCAAGCCCGTCTCCGAGGAGTGGTTCACGCTCAGCCTCAGCCTGCGGTGGACCGGGACCGACTGGAAGCTCACCGACTTCAGCCGCGTGGCGGGCCCGGCGCCTGTCCCGCCGGACCAGCAAGCCGCGACCGCGGAGGAGATCACTGGTGCCGTCGAGCAGTTCGGAGGCTTCCGCTATGCCCGCTGACGGTAACTCGAGTCTTGTCAGGCGGGCCGTCGGCCGTGTGACGGGTTTGGCGCTGTTCGGCGTCCTCTCGGTAGTGCTGACGGCCACCCGGGCAATGGCCGAACCCTCTCCCACCCCCAGTTCCGGGGTCACCAACACGAGTTGTCCCGGAGTCCCGCTCCCCGGGAACGACGTCTACTGCGCCCCGCCCAGTGGTGGGGGCTCGCTGCCCGGGAGCGGCACCGTCAACAACGTGACCGACCCGCTCGGCTCGCTCGCCAAGGGCTGTGCCCAGGCGGCGGCCTGGGTGGTGCGGAAGCTGTCGGGGGCGATCGACGGGACGACGCAGGTGGACTTCACCAATGCGTCGTTCCTGCAGCAGTACGCCGTGGTGTTCGCGGTGTCGACGGTGATCACGCTGGTGCTGTGGCTGCTGGCGGTGACCAAGCGGGCGGTGCGGGGGGCGCCGCTGACGACCGCGATCTCGGAGGCGATCGGCTTCCTGTGGCTGACCGTGGTGGCCTCCGCGTTCACGCCGCTGATCCTGTTCACCGTGGTGAGCGTGACGGACGGGCTGACCAAGGCGATCGCGGTCGGGACGAAGTCGGACACCGGGACGTACCTGGGCGGGTTCGCCGACACCCTGGAGAAGGGGGACGTCGGCGGCGGCCCACTGATCCTGGTCATGGTGTCGCTGGTCGCGGTGCTGGCGGCGGCGGTGCTCTGGATCGAGCTGGTGATCCGGGCGGCGATGCTGTACGTGGGCGCGCTGCTGGGGACGGCGGTGTACGCGGGGCTGGTGGACCGGCAGTTGTGGAAGCACGTGCGCCGCTGGGCGGGGATGATGCTGGCGGTGGACCTGGCGAAGCCGATCATCGTGATCATCCTGGGCCTGGCGGGCGCGGTGGCGACCGGCGCCGGGGTCAACGACGACTTCTCCCGGGTGCTGTCCGGGCTGGCGATCCTGTTCCTGTCGATCTTCGCGAGCGCCGCGGTGTACCGCTTCGTCCCGTCCTTCGGCGACGAGATGCTGAACATGCGTCGGGCCCGGGCCAGCGCGGTGCAGGCCGGCTCGGCGATGATCAACGGCACCGCGAACCTGATGAAGCAGGGCATCACCACCCACGGCGACCGCGGTCCGCAGGCGGCCGGCGCGGGTGGCGGGGGTGCGGGCGGCGGTTCGGTCGCGCCCGGCATCGCCGCGCACGCCGGCCGGACGCCCGCCCCGCCGCCGCAGGCCGGGCCGCCGCAGGCCCCGGTTCCGATCCGCGACAGCAATCCAGCGAAGGGAGGGTGACGGGTAAGTGAGCAGCGAACCACTCGGCCAGTACGGTGCCCAGTACGCCCAGCCGTACGTGCACCAGCGCCGCACCTACCTGATCGGCAAGGCCCGCCCGAATGCGGTGATCGGCCGGAACCGGGAGTCCGGGGAGATCCTGCTGATCATCTTCGGGGCGTTCCTCGGGATGCTCTGGGGCCTGCTGATGCCGATCCTGCCGCTGCGGATCGGGGGTCTGCTCGGCCTGCCCCTGCTGGCCATCGCGGCGGTCTACGTGCCGTACCGCAAGCGGACCTTCTACAAGTGGGTGGAGATCAACCGCACCTACCGTCGGACGGTCCGCAGCGGGCGCGGGCTGTGGCGGTCGGACGCGATGGACGCGGGCACCCGGATGGACGGCCGCGAGGTGGAGATCGGCCCGCCGCCCGGGGTGGGCCGGCTGCGCTGGCTGACCGCGCCGTTCGGGCCGGACGAGGTCGGGGTGCTGATGCACCTGGAGCGGCGGACGGTGACGGCCGCGATCGAGATCGAGGGTCCGGGCGTGGGCCTGCGCGACTCGGAGGACCAGGAGGCGCTGGTCGACCGCTTCGGCACGCTGCTGAAGCACGTGGCCAACGGGGACGGCTTCGTGACCCGGCTGCAGATCCTGGCCCGTACCCTGCCGGCCGACCCGGACGCGCACGCCAAGGACGTGGAGCGGCGCGGCGACCACGACGCCCCGCGCTGGCTGAAGGAGTCGTACGACCAGCTGCAGTCGATGGTGTCGACCTCCTCGGAGCAGCACCGGGCGTACCTGGTGGCCTGCATGCACTACACCCGCGACCTGGCCGCCGAGGCGCACGCGATGGGGCGCAGTGCCTATGAGAAGCGTGCCGCCGGCGGCCCGTCCCGGGATGACGACGGGCTGGCGGCCGTGATGGCCCGCGAGCTGACCGACATCTGCGCCCGGCTGGCCGAGGCGGACATCCGGGTGCGCCAGCCGCTGGGGCAGGCCCGGCTCTCCTCGCTGCTGCACTCGATGTACGACCCGGACCACCCGATCGACCACATCCAGGCGATGTCCCGGCGCAACGCCTGGCCGGCCGAGCTGGACGCGACCCACCCGCAGTACCTGAGCGCGAAGACCCGCGAGTCGGCGACCCGGGAGCCGTGGTGCCACGCCACCGCGTGGATCAAGGAGTGGCCGCTCACCCCGGTGGGCGTCAACTTCCTGGCGCCGCTGCTGGTGCACACCCCGGACGTGATCCGCACGGTCGCGGTGACGATGGACCTGGAGCCCACCGACGTCGCGATCGAGCGGATGCTGACCGAGAAGACCAACGACGAGGCGGAGGCCAGCCGCGCGGCCAAGATGAACCGCACGGTCGACCCGCGCGACCTGGCCCACACCGGCCGGGTGGACCAGCGCGGTGACGACCTGGCCTCCGGCGCGGCCGGGGTGAACCTGGTCGGCTACATCACGGTCTCCTCGCGCAACCCCGAGGCGCTGGCCCGCGACAAGCGGACCATCAGGGCCTCGGCCGGCAAGAGCTACCTCAAGCTGGAGTGGTGCGACCGCGAGCACCACCGGGCCTTCGTCAACACCCTCCCGTTCGCCACCGGCATCCGCCGCTGAGAACGGTCGTACCCACCCGTTCACCGCCGACCCGACAGGAGGGCCGCTCATGGCGCTCGGCAACCTCAGCGACGCGTTCACCAGCCTGATGTTCGGCAAGGTGGAGACCACCCGGCTGCCGGTGCGCACCTCCACCGGCCAGGCGCAGGCCGTCTACCTGCCCACCGCCGCACCGGGGTTGGGTGACTCGGGCGTGATCATCGGGCGTGAGGTGTACAGCGGCAAGGGGTACGTGTACGACCCCTTCCAGCTGTACGGGCAGCAGCTGCCGGCCCCGCACTGGCTGGTGCTGGGCGAGTCCGGCAACGGCAAGTCGGCGCTGGAGAAGACGTACGTGCTGCGGCAGTTGAGGTTCCGCGACCGCCAGGTCGTGGTGCTCGACGCGCAGGGTGAGGACGGCGTCGGCGAGTGGAACCTGATCGCCGACGCGCTGGGCATAAAGTCGATCCGGCTGGACCCGATGGCGGCCCGGGACGGCGGGGTGAAGCTCAATCCGCTGGACCCGGCGATCACCCAGACCGGCCAGCTGTCGCTGCTGCGCACCATCATCGAGGTGGCGATGGGACGCGGTCTGGAGGAGCGGGCCGGGTTCGCGCTGAAGGCCGCGCACGCCCATGTGGTGGCCTCGGTGAAGGACCGTCAGCCGGTGCTGGACGACATCATCGACACCCTGCGCAACCCCGACCTGTCCTCGGTGGAGTCGCTGGGCGTGGCGGTGGACGAGGTGCAGTCCTGGGGTCTGGACGTGGCGCTGGTGCTGGACCGGCTGGTCGACGGTGACCTGCGCGGCATGTTCGACGGGTCGACCACCGAGGGCATCGACCTGGACGCGCCGCTGATCGTCTTCGACCTCTCGCACATCGACCGCAACTCGATCGCGATGCCGATCCTGATGGCGATCGTCGGGGTGTGGCTGGAGCACACGTGGATCCGGCCGGACCGGAAGAAGCGCATCTTCCTGGTCGAGGAGGCCTGGCACATCATCAACAGCCCGTTCGTGGCCCAGCTGTTCCAGCGGCTGCTGAAGTTCGGCCGCCGGCTCGGCCTGTCCTTCGTCGCGGTGGTCCACCACCTGTCGGACGTGGTGGACGGCGCCGCGGCCAAGGAGGCCTCGGCGATCCTGAAGATGGCCTCCACCCGGACGATCTACATGCAGAAGGCCGAGGAGGCGCGGGCCACCGGCCGGGTGCTGGGTCTGCCGCGCTGGGCGGTGGAGATCATTCCGACCCTCTCGCCCGGCATCGCGGTCTGGGACGTCAACGGCAACGTCCAGGTGGTCAAGCACATCATCACCGAGACCGAGCGGCCGCTGGTGTACACCGACCGCGCGATGACCGAGGACGCGGTGGCCGAACGGGTGCGGGCCGAGCGGCAGTTGGCGGCCGAGCCGGGGGTCTGAGCGGCGCCCGGCCGGGGTGCCGGGGCGGCTTCTCCACGGTCGGCGCACCACTCGGACGGCGACGGTTGGTCAGCAGGTAATCGTCTTGTTACGTCAGATACCCTGACAGCTACGCGCGTTGACTCTAGGCTGCACACGCACAACACATGCCCGAACGCCGCCGCTGTCCGCCGCCGGCGCTCCTCCGAGGTGCAGGGGACCCCTCATGCTCACCGTCAGATCACGACGGACGGCGCTCGCCGTCGTCGCCGCCGCAGGTCTGTTCGGCACGGTGGCCGTGCCGACGGCCGCCCAGGCCGCCGACGCCAACGCCAAGCGTCACAAGACCGTCAACCTCCAGCTGCTGGCGATCAACGACTTCCACGGCAACCTGGAGCCGCCGGCCGGGTCCTCCGGCACGATCAAGGAGGTCGACCCGGCCACCGGTCAGGTCGTCTCGACCCCGGCCGGCGGCATCGAGTACCTGGCCACCGAGCTGCGCCAGGCCCGGATCCCGGCCGACGACTCGATCACCGTCGCGGCCGGCGACATCGTCGGGGCCAGCCCGCTCACCTCGGCGCTGTTCCACGACGAGCCGACCATCGAGGCGATGGACAAGCTCGGCCTGGACGTCACCTCCGTGGGCAACCACGAGTTCGACCAGGGCGCTGCGGAGCTGCTGCGCAAGCAGGAGGGCGGCTGCCACCCGACCGACGGCTGCTACGAGCCCGGCCGCACCTTCAAGGGCGCCAACTTCAACTACCTGTCGGCCAACGTCACCGACGAGCAGACCGGCAAGCCGCTGCTGCCCCCGTACTGGGTGACCAAGTCGCAGGGCGTGAAGATCGGTTTCATCGGCGTCACCCTGGAGGGCACGCCGAACATCGTGACCGCCGAGGGCGTCAAGGGCCTGAAGTTCGCCAACGAGGTCACCACGATCAACAAGTACGCCGCGGAGCTGAAGGCCAAGGGCGTCAACTCGATCGTCGCGCTGATCCACGAGGGCGGCTACCCGGCGAGCAGCGTCTACAACTACGACTGCGGCCCGGCCGGCCAGGGCATCTCCGGTCCGATCGTCGACATCGCGAAGAAGATCGACCCGGCGGTCGGCGCCATCGTCACCGGCCACACCCACAACGCGTACGCCTGCAGCATCCCCGACCCCAACGGCGTGCCGCGCTCGGTGACCAGTGCCGCCTCCTTCGGCCGGCTGTTCACCGAGATCGACATGAAGCTGGACAAGACCACCGGCGAGATCGTGCGCCCCTCGGTCAAGGCCGAGAACCACGTGGTGCGCCGCACGGTCGAGAAGGCTCCGGACATGACGGAGCTGATCAACCACTACGAGAAGCTGGCCGCCCCGATCGCCAACCGCCCGATCGGCTACATCTCCTCGGACATCAACGGTCGCGGCAGCAGCGACCTGGAGAAGCCGCTCGGCGACGTGATCGCCGACGCGCAGCTGGAGGGGCTCGCCCCGGCCCCCAAGGGCGGGGCGCAGGTCGCCTTCATGAACCCCGGCGGCATCCGCTCCGACCTGGTCTACAAGGCCTCGGGGAGCGAGGGCGACGGCGTGGTGACCTACGGCGAGGCGTTCACCGTCCAGCCGTTCACCAACATGATGCAGGTCAAGACGCTGACCGGCGCCCAGCTGATCCAGCTGCTCCAGCAGCAGGTCAGCGGTCTCAACGACGCCGCGCCGAAGGTGCTCCAGGCATCCTCGAACCTGCACTACACCCTGGACATGCGCAAGACCGGCGCGGACCGGGTCCTCGTCGACTCGATCCGGCTGAACGGCGCTCCGGTCGACCCGGCCGCCAAGTACCGGGTCGCGGCCAACGAGTTCCTGGCCGGCGGCGGCGACGGCTTCCCGGCCTTCGCGGCCGGCACCGACAAGCTCGTCGGCGCCTCCGACCTGGACGTCTTCACGGCCTACCTGGCGGCCCACAGCTCGGCGGCCTCGCCGCTGAAGCCGCCGGCGCAGGACCGGATCAAGGTCCTCGGCCCGGGCAGCGACATCGACTGACCGTGAGCCGATCCTGAGGGACGGGCGGGGCGCTGTCGGGGCGCCCCGCCCGTCCTGTTTCCGCTATTCGGGCGCCGGCCCGCCGGGCAGCCGTACGGTGGCCAGCGCGCCGGGGCCGCCGTCCTCGGCCGGGCCGAGGGTGACCTCGCCGCCGGCCTCCCGCACGCTCTGCGCGACGATCGACAGCCCCAGGCCGGAGCCGGGAAGTTGGCGCGAGGAGGGGGAGCGCCAGAACCGGTCGAAGACGTACTGCAGCTCGTCCGGCGGGATGCCGGGACCGTGGTCGCGGACGGTCAGCACGCCCTGCCGCAGCCGCACGTCGATGGTGCCGCCGGGCGGGCTGTACTTGACCGCGTTGTCCAGCAGGTTGATCACGGCACGCTCCAGCCCGGCCGCGTCGCCGTGCGCGTACCAGGGCTCGGTGGTCGTCTCGAAGACCAGCCCCGGTCCGCGCAGCTTCGCCCGCTCGATGGCCCGCCCGGCGATCTCGTGCAGGGCGACCACGGTGAGGTTGGGGCCGGCCTTCGGGGTGTCGGGCCGGGAGAGCTGGAGCAGGTCGCCGATCAGGACGGTGAGTTCCTGCATCTGCGCCTTCATGTTGCCCAGCAGCTTGGTCTTGGTCGCCGGGGGCAGCGGGCGGCCGGTGTCGTTGCTGCGGATCAGCAGGTCGACGTTGGTGCGCAGGGACGTGAGCGGCGTACGGAGCTCGTGTCCCGCGTCGGCGATCAGCCGGGTCTGGCGCTCGCGGGAGTTGGCGAGGGCGGTGCTCATGGAGTTGAAGGAGGTGGACAGGCGGGCGATCTCGTCGTTCCCTCGCACCGGGATGGTGGTGCCGACCTCCTCGGTGCGGGCGATGTGCTCCACGGCGTCGGTGAGTTGGTCGACGGGCTTGAGGGAGGAGTGGGCCACCAGGCGCCCGGCGACGGCGGCGAGGAGGATGCCGCCGAGGGAGACGGCGCCGAGGAGGATGGCCAGGCCCTGGAGGGAGTCCTCGATGGGCTGGGTGGGGGTGGCGACCATCACGACGACAGGTGTCGTGAAGTTGTGGCTGGCGGTCAGCCGAATCATCGCGGGTTCACCGGTGGTGTATGTCCCGTTCCGGATGATCGACTGTCCGTTCTTGAGCCGGAGGGCGGCGAGGTCGTCCGGCTTGGTCACGATCGCCTTGCTCACCCCTGGGGGCAGGCAGACTCCTGCGGCCGAGAGGAACTGGGTGTCCCTGGGAATGCCCCCGCTGATCTCCGGCATGCTGCCGACGCGTTGGTGTTCCAGCGCGTCCTCCGGGGTGGGGTAGCAGGTGAGGCTGCGTAGGCCACCCGCAGCCAGGGGCGCGGACGCCAGATCCGTCCGGACCTGGCCGTACAGCTGCTTGTCCACGATGAACCAGCACGCCAGCGCCGACATCGCGATGGCCACCGCCACCGCCGCCGCGCTCAGGAAGGTGAGGCGGCCGCGCAGCGAGCGGGAGCGGAGCCAGTGGACGACGCGCTTGCGGCGGCCGGGCGCGCGGGGCGGTGCCAGAGGGGGAGGCGGAACGGTGCTCACGCGCTCGTGCCGGCGGCAGGGCGCAGGGCGTAGCCGACGCCTCGTACGGTCTGGATGAGGCGCGGCATGCCGCCCTGCTCGGTCTTGCGGCGCAGGTACATCACGTACACGTCCAGGGAGTTGGAGGAGGGCTCGAAGTCGAAGCCCCAGACCGCCTTGAGGATCTGCTCGCGGGTGAGGACCTGGCGGGGGTGGGAGAGGAACATCTCCAGCAGCATGAACTCGGTGCGGGTGAGTTCGACCGGCTTGCCGGCGCGGGTCACCTCGCGGGTGGCGGTGTTCATCCGCAGGTCGCCGAAGGCGAGCACCTCGCTCTCGTCCTCGGCGGCGGCGCGGGCGGCGGCCTCGGCGGCGAGGGCGTTGCGGCGCAGCAGGGCGCGGACACGGGCGAGCAGTTCGTCGAGCTCGAAGGGCTTGGCGAGGTAGTCGTCGGCGCCGACGTCGAGGCCGGTGACGCGGTCGCCGACGGCGTCACGGGCGGTGAGCATCAGCACCGGGACGGTGTCGCCGCGGGAGCGCATCCGGCGGACGGCGGTGAGGCCGTCCATCCGGGGCATCATGATGTCCAGCAGGACGAGGTCGGGCTTGTCGCGTTCGACGGACTCCAGCGCCTCGTAGCCGTCGGTGGCGGTGGCGACCTCGTAGCCCTCGAAGGCGAGGCTGCTCTCCAGGGCGTCCCGGAGGGCGGGTTCGTCGTCGACCACGAGGAGCCGGGCGGAGGGGTGGCCGGCCTCGGCGGGGGTGCGGTCGTCGGCGGACGGGGTCATGGGCTGGTGCCCTTTCTCGTCGGGTGGAGGGCCTGCTGGGAGTAATTGTCCGCCTCGCGGACCCTTACCGGCTCTTACGGATTGTGGCTCACAGGTTCTGGCCGGCTTCGAGCTTCGGCAGGACCTGCTTGATGTCGTTGATCGGGATGGCGAAGCCGAGGCCGACGCTGCCGGCGGTGCTGCTGCCGCCGCCGGCGGTGGAGTTGGCGCCGTTGGGGGCGTACATGGCCGAGTTGATGGCGATGACCTGGCCGTTGGCGTTGATCAGCGGGCCGCCGGAGTTGCCGGGGTTGAGGGCGGCGTCGGTCTGGAAGGCCTTGTAGGTGGTGGTGTCGCCGCTGCTCTGCTGCTGCGGGACGCTGCCGCGCAGGCCGGGCAGGTTGGGGAAGCCGAAGCCGCCGTTGTTGCCGGTGCTGCCCTCGTCGAGCTGGACGGTGACGTCGCGGTTCTCGGCGCTGATGATGCCGGAGGTGACGGTGCCGGTGAGGCCGTCGGGGTTGCCGATGGCCACGACGGGGTCGCCGACGGCCATGGCGGAGGAGTCGCCGAGGACGGCGGGGGTGAGCTTCTTGCCGCCGGTCGCGGTGATCACGGCGGCGTCGAGGTTCTTGTCGGTGCCGGTGACGGTGGCCGGCGCGGTGGAGCCGTCCTTGAAGGTGACGGTGATCCGGCCGCCGCTGGCCGCGGTGTCGATCACGTGGAAGTTGGTGAGGATCTGGCCGCCGGTGTTCAGGACGACGCCGGTGCCGGTGGCGGTGCCGTTGCCGCTCTTGACGGTGATCTGGACGACGCTGGGCGACACGGCGGCGGCTATGGCCGGCACGTCGGCGCTGCCGTCGGAGCGGGCGGCGACCGGGCTGGCGATGGTGCCGACGCGGTTGCCGGAGGACTGCCGGTCGGCGGTGACGACCCCGCCGGCGACCCCGCCGATGACGGCGGCGATCGCGGCGACGGCGGTCACCAGGGCGAGCCGTCCGCGCAGCAGGCCGCGCCTGGCCCGGCTGCCGTGGCCGGGGCCGTCGGGGCCCGAGGGGTGGCCGAGGACGGTGGGCGGCTCGGGCGGGATCGGCGGGGGAGGGGGCGGTCCGTCGAAGCTGCCGCCGGAGTGGTCCTCGCGGTAGGCGTACCCGGCGCGGGGGTCGGTGCTTCCGGTGCTTCCGGTGCCGCCGCCGAGAACGGTGCCCTCGATCACGCGGGGCGGGTGCGGGACGTGGTGCTCGCCGGGGTGGTGCTGCTGCTGTTCGCTCATGCCGACCAAGGTCCGCCTGGCGGATGAGGACCGGATGAGAAGCGGCTCAGAAGGGTCCGAGAAGCCCGTTCGGTTCTCATAAAGCCTGGTCAGGCCGCCTTCGGAGCGGAATCGACTATTCCGTCGAGGCCCGGCCGGGGGCCGCTCCGTCGCAGCCGCAGGAACGGCGGATGACCAGGCGGGACGGGAACTTGCGGACCCGTTCGGTGTCCGAGCCGGGGACCATCAGCGAGTCGTCCAGTACCAGGTCCACGGCGGCCCGGGCCATCGCGTCGCGGTCGGAGGCGACGGTGGTCAGCGGCGGGTCGGCGAGCGCGGCCTCGGGCACGTCGTCGAAGCCGGCCACCGCGAGGTCCTCCGGGACGCGCAGGCCGACCTCGCGGGCGGCCCGCAGCACGCCGATGGCCTGGTCGTCGGTGGAGCAGAAGATCGCCCGGGGCCGGTCCGGCGAGCTCAGCAGGCCGAGCGCGACGTCGTAGGCGCCGTAGCGGTGGAAGGGCGCGTCGATCAGGTGCGGCTCGGTGGGGATGCCGTGCGCGTCCATGGCGCGCTGCCAGCCCTCGACGTGGTCGATGACCGGGTCGCCGGGGGCCGGGGAGTCGACCGGGCCGCCGAAGCAGGCGACGTACGGGTGCCCGTGCACCTCCAGCAGGTGGCGGACGACGGCCTCGGCGCCGCCCACGTCGTCGGTGACCACCGCGACGTCGTCGATCGCCTCGGGCCGGCGGTGCAGCAGCACCACCTTCGCCCCCTCCATCGCGGCGAACTCCTCGGCGGCGCGCTGCGAGGGGCCCTGGCTGACCAGGATCAGGCCGGAGACCCGCATGCCGAGGAAGGCGCGGACGTAGTGGACCTCGCGGTCGTCCACGTAGTCGGAGTTGCCGATCAGTACGAGCTTGCCGCGCTCGGAGGCGGCCCGTTCCACGGCGTGCGCCATCTCGGCGAAGAAGGGCTGGCGGGCGTCCGGGACGACCATGCCGATCAGGTTGGTCCGACGGGAGGCCATCGCCTGGGCGACGCTGTTCGGCCGGTAGCCGAGCTGCTCGATCGCCGCGAGGACCTTCTCCCGGGTCGCGGGCGCGACCGGGCGCGGCCCGTTGTTGATCACGTAGCTGACGACCGCGGTCGAGGTCCCAGCCAGTCGGGCTACATCGTCGCGCGTCACCTTGGCCACGGGGGGAGTCTACGCGTGTGGCCCCCGGGGCGGCAGTGGGACCTGGGGCCGCCCCCGGGGCACACCGGGCGCAATCCGGACGAGCCGGGCGGGGGACGGCCCGCCCGGCGCCGGGGTCAGGCCTCCAGCGGCGCGGAGGGGCGCTGGGCGAGCTCGGGACGCTCCCCCTTCTCGGGCTTCTCCGGGACGACGAAGCGGTAGCCGACGTTGCGCACGGTGCCGATCAGCTGCTCGTGCTCGACGCCGAGCTTGGCGCGCAGCCGCCGGACGTGGACGTCCACGGTCCGGGTGCCGCCGAAGTAGTCGTAGCCCCAGACCTCCTGCAGCAGCTGCGCCCGGGTGAAGACCCGGCCGGGGTGCTGGGCGAGGTACTTGAGCAGCTCGAACTCCTTGAAGGTGAGGTCGAGCGCCCGGCCCTTGAGCTTGGCGGAGTAGGTGGCCTCGTCGACCGAGAGGTCGCCGTTGCGGATCTCCATCGGGCTGTCGTCGACGGCGACCTGGAGCCGGCCGAGCGCGAGCCGCAGCCGGGCTTCGACCTCGGCCGGGCCGGCGGTGTCCAGCAGGACGTCGTCGATGCCCCACTCGGCGGTCACGGCGGCCAGGCCGCCCTCGGTGACCACCAGGATCAGCGGACAGCCGATGCCGGTGGAGCGCAGCAGCTGGCACAGGCTGCGGATCTGCGGCAGGTCGCGCCGCCCGTCGACCAGGATGACGTCCGCGCTGGGGGTGTCCACCAGGGCCGACCCCTCGGCGGGAGCCACCCGGACGTTGTGCAGCAGCAGGCCGAGGGCCGGCAGCACTTCCGCTGACGGTTGCAGCGCATTGGTGAGGAGGAGGAGAGAACTCATACCCGGTGGTCCCCTTTCCGGGTCGTCGTGGTCGCGTCACGGCCGCCGCCACAGCCGAATGGCGCACGATCGACAGGGCGTCGCGCGATGGGGGTACCCCCGGCCGGAGGCTGGGGGATCGTCCCCGGAGGGGCGGCAGCGGGCGACGCGGGGGTGAGGGGGAGGACGCGTTCCGGGTGGGCGCCAGGGGTGCGGACAGCGCACCGGGGGTCCCGCAACCCCTGGCGCACCGCTTCTGCCCTGTTCATCCCGCGAACCCTCCGGTCAGGTCCGGTACCGGGTGGCGGCCCGGCGCCGGGTGACGACACCCCGCCGGCCCGGCACGTCCTTGTGCCGCGAGAAGCGGGGCGGTTCCTGCGACGCGCCGGGGGTGGGCCGACGAATCGAAAGAACGTCCGTACTGGCGTCCTGAAAGCACAAAAGGACCCGGGGGCGACTCTGCCCGGATCCCTCTTGGTGGTCGAGGATAGCCGACCTGCTCCCGTGCCGGGAGTGCGCGAATCCGGCGGTTCGCCCAATCCGGGCGCGCGCCGGGTGAGCCTGGACACAGCTTCGAGCGCCGTCGCGCACCCGTCCGGCCAGGGCGATTGCCGGTCGCGACGGCGGACACGCCATCATGGGACGCACATCGGCGGCGCTGCGCGGGTCCATCGTTCGGGTGGTCGGGCGGCCGCCCCGGTGGCGAGCCGGACCGGGTCACCGGGGCCGGGCGAGGACGAACGGAAGGGGTGGCCCGATGGGCGCGACCACCGAGCCCGCGAGCGGCGCCCGGGTGCGCGGGACGATCCGCTACTGGGCGGCGGCGAAGTCCGAGGCCGGGCTGGCCGAGGAGCCGTACGAGGCGATGACCCTGGCGGAGGCGCTGGCGGCGGCCAAGGAGCGGCACGCGGACCGGCCGAAGCTCGTCCAGCTGCTCGGGCACTGCTCGTACCTGGTCGACGGCGCCCAGGTGGGCGGCCGGGACCACGCGACCGTCGCCCTGACCGAGGGCGGGACGGTCGAGGTCCTCCCGCCGTTCGCGGGAGGCTGAGCGGCGTGACGGACATGAACAACCCGAACCACGGCGGCTACGGCAACTGGCCGCAGCAGCCCCAGCAGCCCTATCCGCACCCGCAGCACGGGCAGCACCACCCGCAGCCGCACCCGTTCGGCTATCCGGTGGACGACGCGGCGGCGACCACGCTGCTGCCGCCGGTGCCGCCGATGGACGACGCGGCGGCGACCACGCTGCTGCCGCCTGTCCCGCCGATGGACGACGCGGCGGCGACCACGCTGCTGCCGCCGGTCACGGTCTCCGGCGCGATGCCGGTCGCCCCGCCGCAGCACCTCGGACGGCCGCCGGTGCAGCCGCAGCCGTTCCCGCAGCAGCCCGAGCCGCAGCAGCAGCCGTTCCCGCAGCAGCCGCCTACCCGGGCGCGGCACCGGGCCCCGGCTCCGCAGCCCGCCCCGCAGCAGGCCGCCGCGCCCGCGGCGCCCATGCCGCCCGCGGCTCCCGCCGCCCCTGCCGGGCCCGGCTTCGACCCGCCGACCATGACGCTCAAGCGCCCGACCGCCCCGCTGCCCGGACAGGTGCCGAGCATGCCCGGCGCTCCCGGTGCCCAGCCGTACGCGCCCGCCCCGGCGCAGCCGCTGCCGGTCGCCCCGCCGCCCGCCGCCGCCCCGCGCGGCCGGACCGGTTCGCCGATCATCGACCCGGGCCTGCAGCCCGCCCTGATCACGGCCGGTGCGGCCGCGCTGCTGGCCGGCGGCGCCGCGCTGGGCCAGGTGGCGCTGGCCCTGGTGGTCGCGCTGCTGCAGCTGCTGACGGCGGCCGGCTGGTTCCGGCTGAACGGCATGTGGCCGGCCCGCCAGGGCATCCTGCTCGCCGCGCTGGCCGGGCTCACCGCCGACGTGGCGGTGCTGCTGGCGGACTCCAACGGCGGCGTGGCGGCCGTGGTGGGCACCCTGGGCGGGTTCTTCCTGCTGGTCCTGGTGCTGCAGACGTTCCGTCCGTCGGACCCGAAGGAGCGCTTCTACGCGCTGACCGTGCTGGGCTCGGCCACCGTGGTGACGGCGCTGTGCACCACGCTGCTGCTGGCCGAGTGGGTGCCGGCCGGGGTGGGCGCGGTCGCGCTGGCCACCCTGCTGGCGGCGGCGCCGCTGCCCGGTCCGAAGCAGCTGGGCCCGGTGCTGGGCCTGGTCGCGGCGGTGCTGCTGGGCTTCCTGGTGGGCGCGCCGCCGGCCCTGGGCGCGCTCGCCGGGCTGGGCGCGCTGGTCGGCCGCCGGGTCGCGGCGTACGACTTCCCGTCCCGCTTCGTGCACATGACGGCGGGCGTGGCGCTGCCGCTGGCGGTGTCCGCGCCGCTGATCTGGATCGCCACCGATCTGCTGGCCGGCTGAGCCGGGTACGTCACTTCGATCTCCCGCCCCGGAACCACGTTCCGGGGCGGGACGTCGTACGGTCGTGCGGGAGCGGCCGCGTCAGGGCGGCCGCCAGGGAACAGCGACAGACCACAGCGACAGACCACAGTGGACGACGACAGCGACCGGCGACGACGGGGGACACGATGCGCGGATGGCTGAAGGCGACGATCGCCCTGGCGGTGCTCTCCGGGCTGCTGGTGGGCGCCGACCGGATCGCCGTCGGGGTGGCCGAGGACGAGGCCGCCGACCGGATGGTGAAGAGCGGCCAGATGAGCCAGCGGCCGGACGTGACGATCGAGGGCTTCCCGTTCCTGACCCAGGTGATCTCGAAGAAGCTGGACGACGTCCGGATCTCCTCGGACGGTCTGACGGTCCAGAACAACGGCCACCAGGTGGCGCTGCACTCCTTCAAGGCCAAGCTCTCCGGGGTCGAGGTGAGCGACAGCCTGAACAGCGCCACCGTGGACGACGGCACCGGCAGCGGCGTGATCTCCTACCAGGACCTCGCCCAGCTGCTGCCGCCGGCCTCCGAGCTGCTGGGCGGCGCCCCGCTGCCGGGCGGCGGCAACTCCCGGCTGAGCCTGTCGTACGGCGGGCCGGGCAAGATCAAGGCCTCGCTGGGGCCGGTCTCGGTCGGCGAGGCGACCGTGCACAACGAGGGCAACACCATCACCGTGGACGGCCTCAAGCTGAGCTCGCTGGCCGAGATGGTCGCCGGGTTCACCAACCGGAAGATCCAGCCGGCCAGCTTCACCCTCGACTCGATGCCGGCCGGGCTGAAGCTGGCCGAGAAGGACGGCGCGACGCCGTTGCCGGAGGGCCTCCAGCTGTCCTTCGAGGGCAAGGGCGTCAAGCTGCTGGGCTGACGCTGCCCCGCTCCGTCTCCGCTCCGCCTCCGTCCCGTCTCCGTCCCGCCTTCGTTCCGCTCCGCGAGACGCGCTGTCCAGCGCGGACCGCGGAGCGGTTCCGTTTCCGCCCGTTGTGTGCCGCCGCCGGGGGCCCGGCCGCTGCCCGCTTGGTCGCATCCCAGCCAAATCCCGGTATTCGGTCGTTTCGATCTCGATATTCGATACGCTAATGACAGCGGGCCTCGGGTGTCCCTAGCATCGTCGGCATGAAGCGACAGACGGATCTCACGAAGCGGCGGGCGGTCGACCTGTGCCGCGTGGCCGCCTGTCTGTGTCGAATGCGCTAAGTCGGCGTCCTGGCAGGGCAGTTGACGCCCGCCGCCGATCTCTACGGCGACCTCGCCCGGCTGTTCGGGCCAGCGGTTGCCGCCGTACTCCGCCACTCCCCGCCCGGCCGTCCCGGTTCACCCCGTCCGTCCCGTCATTCGGACAGGATTTCGGACCGCATCCGTCCGGGCGCCCCCGCAGCACCCCTGCTGAGCAGCACCTTCCGCCAACCGCCCTCGGATGGAGAACATCACCATGAGCCGCAGCGACGTCCTGGTCGACGCCGACTGGGTCCAGGCCCACCTGGACGACCCGAAGGTCGTCATCGTCGAGGTCGACGAGGACACCTCCGCGTACGACAAGAACCACATCCGCAACGCCGTCCGGATCGACTGGAAGAAGGACCTCCAGGACCCGGTCCGTCGCGACTTCATCGACCAGGCCGGCTTCGAGGCGCTGCTCAGCGCCAAGGGCATCGCCAACGACGACACCGTCGTGCTCTACGGCGGCAACAACAACTGGTTCGCCTCGTACGCCTACTGGTACTTCAAGCTGTACGGCCACGGCGACGTCCGCCTGCTGGACGGCGGCCGCAAGAAGTGGGAGCTGGACTCCCGCGACCTGGTCTCCGAGGTCCCGGCCCGCCCGGCCACCGAGTACGCGGCGCAGCCCGCCGACGCCTCGATCCGCGCCTTCCGCGACGACGTGATCGCCGCCATCGGCACCCTCAACCTGGTCGACGTCCGCTCGCCCGACGAGTTCTCCGGCAAGCTGCTCGCCCCGGCCCACCTCCCGCAGGAGCAGTCGCAGCGCCCCGGCCACGTGCCGAGCGCCCGCAACATTCCGTGGGCCAAGAACGCCAACGACGACGGCACCTTCAAGAGCGACGAGGAGCTCAAGGCCCTGTACGAGGCCGAGGGCATCGACCTGGCGAAGGACACCATCGCCTACTGCCGGATCGGCGAGCGCTCCGCGCTCACCTGGTTCGTGCTGCACGAGCTGCTCGACCAGCAGAACGTGAAGAACTACGACGGTTCGTGGACCGAGTACGGCAGCCTGGTCGGCGTGCCGATCGAGCTCGGCAGCAACTGAGCCTCCGGCTCGACCCGTAAGTCAGAAGGGAAGACAGACATGTGCGGTGCGAAGGCCGGCGGCCCGGACCTGGCAGGAGTTGACGTGGCGAACGAGACGATCATCCAGGGTTCGGTGACCCGCGACGGTGAGCCGGTCAACGGCTACGTCCGGCTGCTGGACGAGAACAACGAGTTCACGGCCGAGGTGCCCACCTCGGCGACCGGCCAGTTCCGGTTCTTCGCCCGCCCGGGCAAGTGGACCCTGCGGGCGCTGGTCCCGGGCCAGACCGTGGACCGTCAGGTGGTGGCCTCCCAGGGCACCGCCGTCGAGGTCGCGATCGCGGTCTGACCGGATCGGACGATCACCCCGAGGGCCCTGCCGCGGCAGGGCCCTCGGCCGTACCGTGGAGGGGTGCAGGGAAGGCGTCGGCGGCGCTTCTACTTCGCCATGATGGGCGTGTGCCTGGGCCTGTTCGTCATGGCCTGGGGCGTGGTGCGGTTCTTCTCGGTGGGTGCCGCGGTCGCCCTGTGCGTGGTCGCGATGGTCATCCCGCCGGCCGCCGCGGTGTTCGCCAACAAGCGGGACCCGGACGACGACTGGTGGAACGACCCGCGCTGGGACGACCCGAAGTGGGACGACCCCGGTCACGACCGGGACCGCCCCGACCACGAGCCGCGCGACTCCTCGGGAGGACAGTTCTAGGGGCCCGGAGGCCTAGTACACCAGCGCCTGGACGCCGTCCGACATGATCTCGCTGACGAAGACCTGCGCGCCCGCGATCCGGACGCCCTCGACCGTGTCCTTCTGCTCGATCCCGCGCCGGGCCGCGCACTGGGTGCACAGCGTCACGGAGCCGGCCGCCAGGATCGACTCCAGCAGGTCCGGCAGCGGCGCCGCGTGCGGCAGCTCGAACTCCGCCGCCTTCCCCGGCAGGGCGAACCAGGAGGACTCCCCGGTCAGCCAGAGCGAGACCTCGATCCCGCTGGCGACGGCCACGGCCGCCACCGTGAACGCCTGCGAGCACCGCTCCGGCGCGTCCGCCCCGGCGGTGACCTTGATGACGAGCTTCTTCGACATGGCGCCACCTTAGAGGTCGCGCCGCCCCCGCCCGCCGTCATCGCGGAATCCCTTGGGCAAACCTTGGGCCCCTTGGCGAAACCTTGAGCGGCGCCGGAGCGCGGGGGGCGCGAACCGCGACGTGGCGGGGCTCACCGCGACCGGCCGAAGCCCGGCGGATAGAGTGAGCGCCAGCAAAATCCACCACACTGTCGCCGCCTGGGAGCCCCCCGTGTCCGGTCTGGAAATGTTCTTCGACGGTCTGCTGGCCTTCATGGCCGTGCTGATCACCTGGTTCGCCATCTTCTCGGTGATGAAGCTGTACCAGGGCCAGCGCTGAGCCTGCCGTACGGTTGAGGCAGACCGCACCGACCACGACAGCGACCAGGAACATGATCGAGATCCCCTCTGACCTCCACAAGGACGTCGTCCCGCTCGCCTTCCTCCTCGGCACCTGGGAGGGCGCGGGCGTCTATGACTTCCCCGGCACAGAGAAGTGCAACTTCGGCCAGGAGATCGTGATCCGTCACGACGGTCGGCCCTTCCTGGAGTTCCGCTCCCGCACCTGGGTGCTGAACGAGGAGGGCGAGAAGGTCCGTCCGCTGGAGAACGAGCACGCCTTCTGGCGCATCACCAGCAACACCGACGGCACCACCGGCGCCCGCGGGATCGAGATCTCCTCCGTGCGTGACGACGGCACGGTCGAGATCTGGTACGGCGAGCTGGCCGACGGCAAGCCGCAGGTCGACGTCTCCACCGACGCGGTGGCCCGGATCGAGGGCTCCCCGGAGTACTCCGGCGGCAAGCGGCTGTTCGGCTTCGTCAACGGCGAGCTGCTCTGGGTCGGCGAGAAGGCCGCCCCGAACGTGCCGCTGCGCCCGTACATGTCCGCGCAGCTGAAGAAGGTGCTCAGCCCGGCCCAGCTGATCAAGGACATCAACGACCTGCCGGACGACGGCATCGCCTTCTTCAAGTAGACACAGCTCAAGTCAGGCCTGCGCACGAGGTAGGGACCGGCCCGCGGCCGGTCCCTACACTTGCACCAGGACCCCCGACCTTGACAGGGACAGCACCGTGGCGGACACCGGCACCACCGACTGGCAGCTCTCCGGCGACTGGAAGGCCGACCTGCGCGAGCGCGGCTACCGGCTGACCCCGCAGCGGCAGCTCGTGCTGGAGGCCGTCGACGTCCTCGACCACGCCACCCCCGACGACATCCTCTGCCACGTCCGCAAGACCGCCAGCGGCGTCAACATCTCCACCGTCTACCGGACCCTGGAGCTGCTGGAGGAGCTGGGCCTGGTCTCCCACGCCCACCTCGGCCACGGCGCCCCGACCTACCACCTGGCCGGCCGCCACCACCACCTGCACCTGGTCTGCCGGGACTGCGAGAAGGTCACCGAGACCGGCACCGAGATCGCCCAGCCGCTGATCGACCGGCTGCGCGAGGAGCACGGCTTCGACACCGACCTCAAGCATTTCGCCATCTTCGGCCGCTGCGCCGACTGCACCGCCGGGCGCGCGGACGGCCGGTCGTAAGCTGGCCGGTATGACCGGTGAGAAGAGCCCGCTGCTTGCCCTGCCCGGAGCCGTCCCCGCCGAGGGGGCCGACGAGGGTGTCGCCGCCCACTACGGCGACATCTTCCGCGAGCAACGGAACCTGTCACAGGGCGCCGGCTTCGTGGACCTCTCGCACCGCGGCGTGGTCACCGTGACCGGCGACGACCGGCTCTCCTGGCTGCACCTGCTGCTCACCCAGCACGTCAGCGAGCTGCGGCCGCAGCACGCCACCGAGGCGCTGGTGCTCTCCCCGCACGGGCACGTGGAGCACGCGCTCTACCTGGTCGACGACGGCACCACCACCTGGGCGCACGTCGAACCGGGCACCCAGGGCGCGCTGATCGCCTACCTGGAGAGCATGAAGTTCTTCTACCGGGTGGAGGTCGCCGACGCGACCGCCGACTACGCCGTGGTCCACCTGCCGGCCGGCTCCACCGCCTCCGTCGAGGGTGCCGCCGCCGTGCGCGAACTCCCCTACGGGCGGGACCTGTTCCTGCCGCGCGCGGAGCTGGAGGAGCTCACCGCCGGGTACGGCCCGGCGGCCGGGGTCTGGGCGTACGAGGCGCTGCGGATCGAGGGCCACCGGCCCCGGCTGGGTTTCGAGACCGACCACCGGACCATCCCGCACGAGGTGGACTGGCTGCGCACCGCCGTTCACCTGCAGAAGGGCTGCTACCGCGGCCAGGAGACCGTCGCCCGGGTGCACAACCTGGGCCGACCGCCGCGTCGGCTGGTCTTCCTGCACCTGGACGGCACCGAGGAGACCCTGCCCCCGCACGGCACCGAGGTGCGGCTGGCCGCCGACCCGGACGGGCGGGCGCTGGGCTTCGTGACCTCCTCGGCCCGGCACCACGAGCTGGGGCCGATCGCGCTGGCGATCGTCAAGCGGAACGTCCCGGTGGACGCGGTGCTGCTGGCCGGGACGGTGCCGGGCACCCAGGACGTGATCGTCCCGCAGTAGCGGATCCGGGGCTCAGACCTCGACGAGGACGGTGAACGGGCCGTCGTTCACCAGCGCCACCTGCATGTCGGCGCCGAACCGGCCCGTCTCCACCTTGGCGCCCAGCGCGCGCAGCTGGGCGACCACCTCGTCCACCAGCGGCTCGGCGACCGGCCCGGGGGCGGCGGCGGTCCAGGTGGGGCGGCGGCCCTTGCGGGCGTCCCCGTAGAGGGTGAACTGGCTGATCACCAGCAGCGGGCCGCCGATGTCCGAGCAACTCTGCTCCACGCTGTTACTCCCCCGCTCGCCTCCGGCCGCTCCGGACCCGACGCCGACGGTCGTCGCTCCGGCGCTCCCTCCTTCGTCGGTCGCTTGTCGCTCCTCGCTTTCGGCGTCGGCGCGGCCTTCGGCTCGGGGGGCGCGGTGACTCCCCCGTTCGGCAGGCGGCAGGATCCGCAAGGTCCAGAGCTTGCGGGCCAGTTGGGCCGCCTTCGCCGGGGTGTCCTCGTGGGTGACGCCGACCAGGACGCACAGCCCGGGCCCCTCGATCGCGCCGACGGTCTCTCCGGCCACCGTCACCCGGGCCTCGGTCACTCGCTGCACCACTGCTCGCATGCCGCCATTGTGCCGGAGCGCCGCACCGCCCCCGTAGCCCCTCGGGGCGCACGGCTGGGGCGCACGTCTGGGGCGCGCGCATGGGTGGCGCACGCTGTGCGGCGCGCGCCTGCGCAGGTTCGGGCGCGGTTCTCCCTGCGGAAAGGGCTGGTCATATCAGCCACCCCCGTTCGCCAGGGGGCCGTTCGGGTGCACGGGCGGTGCGCGCGCGCCGGGTGGGGTGGCACGCTGGGGAACCGTACGAAGGGCCCGGCGCGCCTGGAGGTCCGCCGCATCGGGCCCGGGTTCGGCCGGGCGGTCGAGCCGGTAGGTCAGGCGTTCTGGCCGGGTCGCCCCGGCGGGTGGTTCCAGCCGGGGGACGGAACCCTTCGGGGCCCCCGGGCGTGCCAACGGACGGGACGCGCGGGCCCGTCGGGGGACGGGCCGGACCGGCGGCAGGGACGGGGTGCCGCGAGCGGGCGGGATCGGACGACGGCAGGTGGGCTGGATGATGGACGCGAGCAGCGCGGCGCGGAACCGCTCCGGACAGGTGGCGCGGGCCCCCGGGGACCCGTCCTGGGCGGCCGTCCCGGACGGCGAACCCGAACTGGAGCGGCTGGGCCTGGACCAGCTGCGGGTGCTGCGCCGGGAGACCCTGGAGCAGGAGGCCGACCTGTCCTACCTGCGGCGGCTGCTGCACGGACGGATGGACATCCTGCGCGCCGAGCTCGACCGGCGCCCCGGCTGCGGCCCCGCCCATCCCGCCCGAACGGGCGGCGAGGGGCGCGGCGGCGACCTGCTGGACCGGCTGCCGGCCATCCTGACCGACGCGCCCTCCACCGTGCGGCGCTCCGCCCGGCACGTCACCCTCCGCCCGCCGCGCACCCAGGAGTCCCAGCTGGAGGCGGACGCGCTGATGGGCGACGTCCAGCTCGCCGACCTCGCCGCGCACCCCGCCGAGGAGCTGTTGGCCGCCCTGGAGCGGCTGCGCGCGCACGAGCGCGAGGTCTCCGGGCGGCGCCAGCGGCTGCTGCGGACGGCCGACGGTTGCAATGCCGAGATCACCCGCAGGTACCGTGATGGGGAAGCACGGGTCGACGACCTGCTCTCGGAGAGGCCGCTCTGACCGGGTGAGTCGTCGCGGGCGGGTGTGGTCCGGCTTCCTCCCGGCCCACCCTCGCCCCCGGAGGCTCCCCGATGTCCCAGTCCGCCACCCCGACCGTGCTCGCCGAGGTCATACGCTCGGGCTTCATCGAGGGCCGCCACCACGGCTCCCTGGTCCTGCTCGCCGCCGACGGCTCGGTGGAGTTCGCGCTGGGCGACCCCGACGCGCCGGTCTTCCCCCGCTCGACGGCCAAGCCGTTCCAGGCGGTGGCCACCCTGCGGGCCGGGCTGGCGATCGAGGGCGAGCTGCTGGCGCTGGCGGCCTCCAGCCACTCCGCGGAATCGTTTCACCTGGACGGGGTCCGGGCCATCCTCGGCTCCGCCGGGCTCGACGAGACCGCCCTGCGGACCCCGGCCGACCTGCCGTTGGACGAGACCGAGGCGGAACTGCTGCTCGGCACCGGCGGCCGCCGCGCCCCGATCCTGATGGACTGCTCCGGCAAGCACGCCGGCTGGCTGGCCGCCTGCGTCGCCAACGGCTGGGACACCGAGGGCTACCTCGACCCGGCCCACCCGATCCAGCGGCTGGCCCGCGAGGCCCTGGAGGAGGGCACCGGCGAGGCCCCCGCGCACGCCGGTGTGGACGGCTGCGGCGCCCCGCTGCTGGCCGTGACGCTGACCGGCCTGGCCCGCGGCTACCGCGGCCTGGTGCTGGCCGCCGAGGGCACCGCGCAGCGCCGCGTGGCCGACGCGATGCGCGCCCACCCCGAGTACGTGGCCGGCACCCGCCGGGCCGACACCTGGCTGATGCGGGCCGTCCCGGGCGCACTGTCCAAGATGGGCGCCGAGGCCGTCCAGGTGGTCGCGCTGCCGGACGGGCGGGCGCTCGCCTTCAAGATCGACGACGGCGCCGAGCGAGCCCGCGGGCCGGTGCTGGCGGCCGCGCTGCGCCGGCTCGGGGTGACCGGCGTGGAGGACACCGTCGAGCGGATCGGCGCGGCCCCGCTGCTCGGCGGCGGCGTCCCGGTCGGGCAGGTCCGGGCGGCGTTCTAGGGCGCGCCCCGGCACCTCCCGGGACACCCGCCGACGGCCGTCGGGGTGCGGGCCGGGCGGGGGCGGTGCACGGTGGACCCGGGGCCGTCGCACAGCTGAGGGAGTCCGCCATGACCGACCATGTGTACCGGGTGACCGAGATCGTCGGGTCCTCGACCGAGAGCGTCGACGCCGCGATCCGCAACGGGGTGGAACGGGCCTCCCGGACGCTGCGCAACCTCGACTGGTTCGAGGTCTCGCAGGTCCGGGGCCATTTGGAGGACGGCCGGATCAAGCACTACCAGGTGTGCATCAAGGTCGGCTTCCGGCTGGAGGACTGAGCCCCGGAAGCGGCGGACCGGGACGGCACACCGGGCCCGGACACGACAGAGGCCGGGGTCCGCGGACGAATCCGCGGGCCCCGGCCCGGGCTGTCCCGACCTGCCTCGAACCGTCCTGGTCGAGCGGGATCGGAACGACGGTTCAGTGACCGCCCTGCTCCGCGAGACGCTTGATCGAAGCGGTGACCTCGGCCTCGGCCTCGGCGCGGCCGACCCAGTTGGCGCCCTCGACGGACTTGCCCGGCTCCAGGTCCTTGTAGACCTCGAAGAAGTGCTGGATCTCCAGGCGGTCGAACTCCGACACGTGGTGGATGTCGCGCAGGTGCTCCCAGCGCGGGTCCGTCGCCGGGACGCAGAGCAGCTTGTCGTCGCCGCCGGCCTCGTCGGTCATCTGGAACATGCCGATGGCGCGGCACTTGATCAGGCAGCCCGGGAAGGTCGGCTCGTCCAGGATGACCAGGGCGTCCAGCGGGTCGCCGTCCTCGCCGAGCGTGCCCTCGACGTAGCCGTAGTCGGCCGGGTAGCGGGTCGAGGTGAAGAGCATCCGGTCGAGCCGCAGACGGCCGGTCTCGTGGTCGACCTCGTACTTGTTACGAGAGCCCTTCGGGATTTCGATAAGGACGTCGAACTCCAACGGTTCCTCCAAGGTAGGGACTGACAGAATCCAAGTGTCTCCTACGGGAGTGAGTGCTCAGGAAAGGGGCCGGTCGGTGGGAGCTGGGGGAGGGGCGGCGCGCCGCCGCAGGGGGACGGCCGCGGGACTGTTCGGAGCGGCCCTGTTGGTCGCCGGGACCGTCCTGACCGCGGGCGGTGCGTATGCGCAACCGTCCCCGACACCCGGCGGGCACAGCGCCGGGCAGGGCGAGGACGACAACAGCCAGGGCGACCAGGGCAGCCAGGGCGACCAGAGCGGCAAGCAGGGCGACCAGGGCGGAAAGCAGGGCGACCACGGGAAGGGCAAGCCCCGTACGGGGGAGAGTCCGAGCGCCGGCCCCACCCGTCGGGCCGAACCGCCCGCCGCCACGCCCGGTGGCAGCGGTTCGCCGCTCGCGCACCCGGTGCCCGCGACGGGCGCCGTCCTGGCCACCGCGGAGAACGGCCCGGAGGCCGCCGTCCCCACCGCCCAGGGCCTGCAGCAGGCGCTCGCCCCCGCCCTCGCGGACAAGAACCTGGGCACCGTGACGATCGCCGTCGCGGACGCCGCCGGTGGCCAACTCCTGTACGGCTCCGGGGAGAACACCGCGGCCACCCCCGCCTCCACCACCAAGCTGGCCACCACGGTCGCGGCCCTGTCGCTGATTCCCGGTGACACCCGGCTCACCACCCGGGTGGTCCGGGGCGCGGACCCGGGCACCGTCACCCTGGTCGGCGGCGGGGACCCGACGCTCACCGCGCTGCCCGCCGACCAGGTGCAGATCGGCGGCCAGCCCGCCGGCGCCGACACCGCCCCCGCCTCGCTGGAGGCGCTCGCCCGGCAGACCGCCACCGCGCTCAAGGCGGCCGGCACCACCACGGTCAAGCTGGACTACGACCTGTCCATGTACGCGGGCAACCCGCAGCACAGGACGAACCCCGACAACCACAACATCGCCCTGGTCGTCCCGCTGATGGTGGACGAGGCCAAGGTCGACCCCAAGAGCCGGGAGGACGCCCCGGAGCGGGTTGCCGACCCGGCCGACGCGGCCGCCGAGGCCTTCGCCAGGCTGCTCGCCGCCCAGGGCGTCACCGTCGAGGGCAGGGCCAAGCCGGCCGCCGCCCCGGCCGCCGCCGACGCCCCCGTCCTCGGCAAGGTCGACTCGCCGACCATGGCCCGGCTGGTCGAGCGCACGCTGACCACCTCCGACAACCAGCTCGCCGAGGCGATCGCCCGTCAGGTCGCCCTGGCCGTCCACCAGCCGGCCAGCTTCGAGGGTGCGGCGACCGCCGTCACCCAGGAGCTGGCCAAGCTCGGGGTGCCGATGACCGGCGTGGTCCTCAACGACGGCAGCGGCCTGCACACCGGCAACGCGATACCGCCGGCCGTACTGGTCCGGCTCCTGGCCCTGGCCGCCTCCGAGCAGCACCCCGCCCTGCGCCCGGTCCTGACCGGCCTCCCGGTCGCCGGATTCACCGGCACCCTCGACAAGCGCTACGGCTCCGGCTCCGGCGCCGCCGACGCGGCCGGCCTGATCCGCGCCAAGACCGGCACCCTCAGCAACGTCAACACCCTGGCCGGCACCGTCGTCGACGCCGACGGCCGCCTCCTCGTCTTCGCCGTGATGACCCGCACCTCCGCCCTCGCCGACACCGCGCGCGCCGCCATGGACCGCATCGCCGCCCACCTCGCCGCCTGCGGCTGCCACTGATCGCTCCGCGGTGGGGGAGGGCGGGGCTGCCACTGCCGCCGCTGCGGGTTCGACGGCGGCGACCTCCGGCGCGGGTGGCCCCGGTGGCCGGGTTCGGGCGGGTGCGGGGGCGGGCAGGGTGGCTGCAGGGCGGGCGGATTCGCCCGCCGGCCGAGCCCGTGAACCGGTGCCTCCGTCCGGCGGTCGCGGCTCCCGGTCGGGCCGGGCGGATGTTCGGGGCGGGTGGCTGCCGTCGGTGGTGGGGAGCACGTACCGTGAGGGCATGACGAGCGCGAGTGGTGGGGCTGACATGGTCGACTGGAATCTCGCGGTCGCAACCGCGACCAGGCTGGTGCGGCCGGGGCCGGAGGTGAGCCGGGCGGAGGCGGCGGCGGTGGTCGCCGAGCTGCGCCGGCACGCCCTGGAGGCCGAGGAGCACGTGCGGGCGTTCACCGGGATGCGGTCGAGCAGTCTGACCGCGGCCGCCGCCACCCCGGTGCTGGTGGTGGACCGCCCGGGGTGGGTGCGGGCGAACGTGGCGGGTTTCCGGACGGTCGTCCAGCCGCTGGTGGAGAAGCTGCAGGCGCGTCGGGCGAACAGCGCGGCGGCGGGCGTGTTCGGCGCGGTGGGGGAGAAGGCCACCGGGATCGAGGTCGGGGCGCTGCTGGCGTTCCTGGCCACCAAGGTGCTGGGCCAGTACGAGACCTTCGCCCCGGCGGAGCCCTCGCTGGAGGCGCCGGACAGTCCGGCGACGCTGTTCGACAAGCCGCGGCTGGGCCCGGAGGGCCCCGGCCCGGGCCGGCTGCTGCTGGTGGCGCCGAACATCGTGCACGTCGAGCGCGAGCTGGACGTCGACCCGTCCGACTTCCGGCTCTGGGTCTGCCTGCACGAGGAGACGCACCGGACGCAGTTCACCGCGGTGCCGTGGCTGCGCGACCACATCCAGTCCGAGGTGCAGTCCTTCCTGGCCGAGACGGACGTCGACCCGGGCGCGCTGCTGGACCGGCTGCGGGACGCGGCGGGTTCGCTGGGCGGCGGCCTGCCGGGGGCGGGCGGCCGGGAGGGCCGGGAGAGCTCCCCCTCGGCGAACCTGCTGGAGATCGTCCAGTCGCCCGCGCAGCGGGAGATCCTGGGCCGGCTGACGGCGGTGATGTCGCTGCTGGAGGGCCACGCCGACGTGGTGATGGACGGCGTCGGCCCGGCCGTGGTGCCGACCGTCGCGGAGATCCGGGAGAAGTTCCAGCAGCGCCGTGACCGCGGGGCGAACCGGCTCGACCTGATGCTGCGCCGGCTGCTCGGCATGGACGCCAAGCTGCGCCAGTACCAGGACGGTGCGGTGTTCGTCCGCGCGGTGGTGGAGCAGGTCGGCATGGAGGGGTTCAACCGGGTGTGGACCTCCCCGAACACCCTGCCGACCAAGGACGAGATCCACGACCCGGCCGCCTGGGTCGCCCGGGTCGCGCGCTGAGAGCGCTGAGAGCGCTGAGGGCCGAGAGGACCTGGAGGGCCGAGAAGTCCGACAAGCCGGGACCGCCGCCGGTCGGTGGCGGTCAAACCCGCTCGTACGAGTGGTCCAATCGGGCAGATCGCGGGTGAAGATACGTTTCTCCATTCACCCGTACGTGGGACGGTGGTCGTACCGGTGGCGCGGGTGGCGTAGCGGGTCGCTCCTTTCTGCCACCATCTGTGAGCGCCCGGTAACGCGGCGCTCATGTCGGTGCGCGGTCCCCGCCGCTCCCGCCGCAGTCCTGTCCCCTCCGCCGAGGAGTCGTCCGCCGTGGGCCCTCACCCCGCCGTAGCCGCGATACGCCTGGCCGTTCGCCGTACGCTCGCCGACCTCGCCGCCGAGGCCGGTACCACCTTCACCGCGCCCGTGCGCGAACCCCGCGAGCGCCCGGCCGGGGCGCCGCTGGTCGGTGCCGCCGTCGGCACCACCCTGATCGGCAACGCCGCGCGCCACCCCTCCGGGCTGCCCCGCACCCCGGCCGCCCCCGGTTCGCCGCTGGTCCTGGTCGCGGTCAGCGGCGGCGCGGACTCGATGGCGCTGGCCATCGCCGCCGCCTTCGAGGCCCCCAAGATCGGTCTGCGGGTCGGCGCCGTCACCGTCGACCACGGCCTGCAGCCCGGCTCCGCCGACCGTGCCGCCCAGGTCGCCGAGCGGCTGCGCTCGCTGGGCCTGGACCCGGTCGAGGCGATCCCGGTGCGGGTCGGCCGCTCGGGCGGCCCCGAGGCCGCCGCCCGGGACGCCCGCTACGCCGCCCTGGACGAGGCCGCCGAGCGGCTCGGCGCGATCGCCGTGCTGCTCGGCCACACCCGGGACGACCAGGCCGAGACCGTCCTGCTGGGCCTGGCCCGCGGTTCGGGCGCCCGCTCGCTGGCCGGGATGCCGGCCCAGAAGGGCCGCTACCGCCGTCCGCTGCTGGAGCTGGACCGCGCGGCCACCCGACAGGCCTGCTCCGCCCAGGCGATCCCGGTCTGGGACGACCCGCACAACTGTGATCCCGCCTACACCCGCTCCCGGGTCCGCCACGAGGTGCTGCCGGTGCTGGAGAAGCACCTGGGCGGCGGAGTGGTGGAGGCGCTGGCCCGCACCGCCCGGCTGTTCCGCGACGACGCGGACGCCCTCGACCAGTGGGCCGCTCTGGCCGAACGCGACCTCCGTACGGGCGAAGGCGCCCTGGACGCCGTGAAACTGGCCGAACTGCCGCCCGCCGTACGGCGTCGGGTGCTGCGCCGGGCCGCGCTCCGCGCGGGCTGTCCGGCCGGGGACCTGTTCGCGCGGCACCTGGAGGCGGTGGACCTGCTGGTCACCGGATGGCGGGGTCAGGGGCCGCTGCACCTACCCGGGGGCGTCGAGGCCACCCGCAGGTGTGGCACGCTGGTCTTTCGGCGGCAGGGCGACTGAGGGCGAGGCATGTCCCGGGGGAGCCGGCCGTCGGCCACACAGACCCCGAACGTTTGAGGACGTATCCCCGGTGGACCAGAACGACATGGGCGCTGACCTCGCGAAGGTGCTCATCAGCAAGGACGAGATCGACGCCAAGCTCCTGGAGCTGGCCGAGCGGATCGACCGGGACTACGCAGGCAAGGACCTGCTGATCGTCGGCGTCCTCAAGGGGGCCGTGATGGTCATGGCCGACCTGGCCCGTGCCCTGCACTCGCAGGTGACCATGGACTGGATGGCGGTCTCCTCGTACGGCATGGGTACCAAGTCCTCGGGCGTGGTGCGCATCCTGAAGGACCTGGACACCGACATCGCCGGCCGTGACGTCCTGATCGTCGAGGACATCATCGACTCCGGTCTGACGCTGTCCTGGCTGCTGGGCAACCTGGGCTCGCGCGGCCCGGCCTCGCTGGAGGTCTGCACCCTGCTGCGCAAGCCGGACGCCGCCAAGGTCGAGATCGACGTGAAGTACGTCGGTTTCGACATCCCGAACGAGTTCGTGGTCGGCTACGGCCTGGACTACGCGGAGAAGCTGCGTAACCTCCCCTTCATCGGGACCCTCGCCCCGCACGTCTACGGCGGCTGAGGGCCCCGTTCGGGCGACGGGCGGGAACAGTAGGTGGTTCCCGCCCGTTCGACCGGGGGGACAAAGAACGACAGCCGTGTCGCTAGCGCTCCCGCCACGGGCGGGTCCGACTGCGGTACGGTCCAATAAACCGCTCTTCATATGAGCACCGACCGGATGCGCCGCGGCCCACAGCCTCCCGGCGCCGCTGAGTGGCAGGAGGGACGGGGCGGCAACGCCCCGCATGGATGGACGTCAAGCGATACTTCCGTGCGCCGATCATGTGGATCGTGCTGGCCGTCCTCGCCGTCATCGTACTGATGCAGGTCGTTTCGGACTCGAACGGCTACAAGACGGTGGACACCGGTCAGGTCGTCGCGGCGATCGACGCGCACAATGTCAAGTCCGCGCAGATCACCACTGGTGACTCGAACACGATCAAGATCCAGCTGAAGGACGGCGCCACGCTGTCCCCCGCCGGCACGGGCAAGGCCCCGTCCGGCAGCAAGTTCCAGGCCTCGTACATCGGCGACCAGGGTGTCGCGATCGCCGACAAGCTGCAGGCCCAGATCAACGACAAGGACCCGAACACACTCTCCGAGGGCTACACCGTCAGCCCGGAGAAGCAGAGCACCTTCGTCAGCCTGCTGCTGTCGATGCTGCCGATCGTGATCATCGTCCTGGTCTTCCTGTTCCTGATGAACCAGATGCAGGGCGGCGGCTCCCGCGTCATGCAGTTCGGCAAGTCCAAGGCCAAGCTGCTCACCAAGGACACCCCGAAGACCACCTTCGCCGACGTCGCCGGTGCCGACGAGGCGGTCGAGGAGCTCCACGAGATCAAGGAGTTCCTGCAGGAGCCGGCCAAGTTCCAGGCCGTCGGCGCCAAGATCCCCAAGGGCGTGCTGCTCTACGGCCCGCCCGGTACCGGTAAGACCCTGCTGGCGCGTGCCGTCGCGGGCGAGGCCGGGGTGCCGTTCTACTCCATCTCCGGCTCGGACTTCGTCGAGATGTTCGTCGGTGTCGGTGCCAGCCGGGTCCGTGACCTGTTCGAGCAGGCCAAGGCGAACGCCCCGGCGATCGTCTTCGTCGACGAGATCGACGCCGTCGGCCGGCACCGCGGTGCGGGCCTCGGCGGCGGCCACGACGAGCGCGAGCAGACCCTCAACCAGCTGCTGGTCGAGATGGACGGCTTCGACGTCAAGGGCGGCGTGATCCTGATCGCCGCGACCAACCGCCCCGACATCCTGGACCCGGCGCTGCTGCGCCCGGGCCGCTTCGACCGCCAGATCGCGGTGGAGCGCCCCGATCTCCAGGGCCGCCTGGACATCCTCAAGGTGCACCAGAAGGGCAAGCCGATCGCGCCCGACGTCGACCTGTCGGCCGTCGCCAAGCGCACCCCCGGCTTCACCGGCGCCGACCTCTCGAACGTGCTCAACGAGGCCGCGCTGCTGACCGCCCGCTCGGACAAGAAGCTGATCGACAACGGCATCCTGGACGAGGCGATCGACCGCGTCGTGGCCGGTCCGCAGAAGCGCACGCGGATCATGTCCGACAAGGAGAAGAAGATCACCGCGTACCACGAGGGCGGTCACGCCCTGGTCGCGGCGGCCTGCCAGTACAGCGACCCGGTGCACAAGATCACCATCCTGTCCCGCGGCCGGGCCCTCGGCTACACCATGGTGCTGCCGGACGAGGACAAGTACTCCACCACCCGCAACGAGATGCTCGACCAGCTGGCCTACATGCTGGGCGGGCGCGCGGCGGAGGAGCTGGTCTTCCACGACCCGACCACCGGTGCCTCGAACGACATCGAGAAGGCCACCGCCACCGCGCGGGCCATGGTCACCCAGTACGGCATGACCGAGCGCCTGGGTGCGATCAAGTTCGGCAGCGACAACTCGGAGCCGTTCCTGGGCCGTGAGATGGGCCACCAGCGCGACTACTCGGAAGAGGTCGCCGCGCTGGTCGACGAGGAGGTCAAGAAGCTCATCGAGAGCGCGCACAACGAGGCCTGGGAGATCCTGGTCGAGAACCGCGACGTGCTCGACAACCTGGTTCTGGAGCTCCTGGAGAAGGAGACCCTGAACAAGGAGCAGATCGCCGAGATCTTCGCCCCCGTGGTCAAGCGCCCGGCCCGGCCGGCCTGGACGGGCTCCACCCGTCGTACGCCGTCCACCCGGCCGCCGGTGCAGTCGCCGAAGGAGCTGGCGCTCACCAACGGCGCCGCCGCCGTCGTCGACACCGCTCCGGTGGACATCGTGAAGCTCCCGCCGATGCCGGCCACCGAGCCGCCGACCGAGAGCTGAGCAGGGCACTCGTACGGAATGGATGCCGCGTCACCAGGGTTTGTACCCTGGAGGCGCGGCATCCGTGCTGTTCAGCCAGAGTCTTCCCACAAGTAAGCGAGGCCCGCATGATCGACCCGGTGACGCTCGACGGTCCGCCCGCCGTCGGGATCTTCGACCAGAAGCGGGCCGAGAACGCCATCCGCGAGCTGTTGCTCGCCGTGGGGGAGGATCCGGACCGCGAGGGCCTGATGGAGACCCCGGCCCGGGTGGCGCGGGCCTACAAGGAGATATTCGCGGGTCTGTGGCAGGAGCCGGAGGAGGTCCTGACCACCACCTTCGACCTCGGCCACGACGAGATGGTGCTGGTCAAGGACATCGAGCTGACCTCGGTCTGCGAGCACCACCTGGTGCCGTTCCGCGGGGTGGCGCACGTCGGGTACATCCCGTCCACCAGCGGCAAGATCACCGGCCTGTCCAAGCTGGCCCGGCTGGTCGACGTCTACGCCCGCCGCCCGCAGGTGCAGGAGCGGCTGACCAGCCAGGTGGCCGACGCGCTGATGCGGATCCTGGAGCCGCGCGGGGCGATCGTCGTGGTCGAGTGCGAGCACATGTGCATGTCGATGCGCGGCATCCGCAAGCCCGGCGCCAAGACCATCACCTCCTGCGTGCGCGGCCAGCTGCGCGACCCGGCCACCCGGGCCGAGGCGATGAGCCTCATCATCGGTCGGTAGCGGCCTCGGCCGGCAACGGCCGGAAGACGGACGACTCAGGGCACCTCGTGCTCCGCGTGCGGCGGAGCCGGGGTGCCCAGCGCGTTGCGGCGCTCGGGCATCCGCAGGGTGACCATCCGGCGCCAGCCGAAGGCGCGGTCGTACAGGTACAGCGCGCGCACCCCGAGGGTGACCAGCGCGAGCTGCCAGCGCGGCCAGCGCAGGATCCGGGCCATCCGGGCGGTGACCGCGAGCCCGACGTCCCGGTGGGTGCGGATCTCGCCGCGGGCGCTGGTCTCCAGGGTGTGCCGGATGTACGGGCCGTGGCCCTCGGCGCGCAGCCGCAGCAGCTCCTCGTGGCAGTACGCGAGGTGGTTGTCCTCGTCGGCGGAGATCATCCGCATCGCCCGGCCGAGATCCGGGTTGTCCCCGTACACCTTGACCAGCCGGCGCATCTGCTCGGCGGCGCGCTGTTCGGTGACCCGGCTGTGCGCGAGGTAGGTGATGATCTCACGGTCGGTCAGCGGGACGTCGCTGTTCAGCCGCTCGTGCGAGAGCCCGACGCCCTGGCGCTCCAGCAGCATGCAGTAGTCGGCCTCGTCCGGGACGGGCACCTTGGGCAGGCCGCGCTTGTTCAGCAGCTGGGTGAAGATCCGGCCGTGCTTGCGTTCGTCCGCGCCGTGCCGGGCGACCTTCGGGGCGAGGGCCGGGTCCCGGGTGAGGGCGGTGATCCGCTCGTTCTCCCAGCCGCCCTGGTCCTCGCCGCCGGCCGCGATGCTGCAGAACAGCTGGTAGGCCTGGTCGTTCCGGTAGATCTCGTTGAAGAGCGAGCGGGTGCTCAGCACGGCGCCTCCTGCGCGGATCCGGGGCGGTGCCCGCGGGAAGTCGGACGGGCGGCCGCGATACGTTCCCCCCGGTCGGCCCGGCCGGCTGGCCAGGCCGACCGGCGGGTAATCACTCACACACGCCAGCGCCGGTCACCCCAGGTGCGAGCCCAGCCATTCGAGCGAGGCGGGCAGCTCCCTGGTCCAGCTGTCGAAGTTGTGGCCGCCGTCGTCCAGGAAGAGCGACTCGACCTTGAACTGCGGATTGGTCGCGGCGACCCGGGTGGCCTGGTCGACGAACTGGACCGTCAGCGGGTAGTCCGACTCCTTGCGGGTGGAGACCACCAGCAGGTTGAGCGGCGGGGCCGGGAGGTTCTGCAGCCGCCAGCCGAGGTCGTGCTGCTGCGTCAGCGTCTTGTCGCCGTTGAAGAGGTCGCCGCCGGTGTACTGGTCCTGGCGCACCGAGACGTCGCCGTGCAGGCCGGCCGCGTTGCCGTAGACGTTCGGGAAGCGCATCGACAGGCGCATCGCGCAGCTGCCGCCGGTGGAGTAGCCGATCAGGCCCCAGGAACCGGCCGAGCGCCCGAGCCGGTAGGTGCTGTGCAGCGCCCCGGGCAGGTCCTTGACGAACCAGGTCTCGGTGCGGGGCCCGCCGGGGACGTCCACGCACTCGGTGTCCCGGGACGGGACGACCGCCGGGCGGGCCAGTACCAGGACGGTCGGCGGCATCCTGCCGGAGTGCTGCAGCTCGATCGCGGTCTGCAGCAGCGGCAGCTCCTTCATCAGGTTCAGGGTGGTGCCCGGGTAGCCGGCGATGGCCACCACGGCCGGGAAGCGGACCAGCGCGAACTTCGGGTCGAAGTACGCGGGCGGCAGGTAGACGAACATCTGGTCGGCGAAGCCGGTCTCCTTGCCGCTGACCCGGACCGACTCGACCTTGCCGACCTGTTCGGGCGTGCCCTTGGGCAGGTTGTCGATGGTCTCCAGGCCGCCCTCGTCGGTCGGCTGGATCAGCTGCTCGGAGACCGGGGTGCCGCCCTTGCGGTTCTCGTTGCTGGTCAGCGCGTGCTTGGCGCCGCCGGGGTCGAGCAGGTCGTTCCAGGAGGCGTAGAAGCCGAAGGAGTTGTTCACCGACAGCGCCAGCACTGCCACGATCGACACCTGAACGACCGTCAGCAGGCCGATCCGGCCGAGCACCGGCAACGGGCGCTGCCGGGCCAGCCGGGGCCAGATCCACAGCGTGGTGAGAAGGGTCGCGGCGCCGAGGGCGAGCAGCGAGTTCACCAGTGCGTCGCTGGTCAGTTCCATGCCGTCGGCCTTCCGGTGGGGCGCTGTCGGTGCAGGCTTCATCGTCTGGCGGTCCGTCAGGCCGGGCCACCGCTGCTAGGCCGACCGGATGCCCGGGAGGGCGGAGGAGAGCGGGGGCAACCGGCGCCCTAGAATGCGGCGTCCACCGGTACGTAATGCGTACCGGGGGGCCCGGACCCGCCTCGCGGCGGCGGGCCCCAGGCTCCCACCCCCGGCTCAACCGCAGCGCACCCACGGCACCGGTTTACCTACCGTTTCCGGATCCTTGGTATGCGCATGGCCTGATGAAGGAATAGGCATGAAGGTCCATCACACGTGCTCCCCCGGAGTGACCGGACACCGCCCCGCAGCCTCTACGCTGAGCTTCCATGAGTGTTCCCGTGTCCGTTGAGCCGAGCCCCGAGCAGCCGCCGCCGCCCCGTCGGCGCGGTCTGCAGACGCTGCGCAACCAGGCGGCCGCCGTCCCGAGGGCCTGGCTCCCGGGAGCGGTCGGCTACGCCTGTCTGCTGATCGGGCTGATGGACATCGCCAGCGCGGTGTTCCCCAAGCTCCGGCACACCAAGATGCACACCTTCGCCGGGCAGCTGCCGGGCGGCACCACCAGCCTGGCCGCGGTCGGCACGCTGATGGTCGGCATCCTGCTGGTGCCGCTGGCGCACGCGCTGCGCCGTCGCAAGCGGCGGGCCTGGCGCGCGGTCTGCGTGCTGCTGCCGGTCAGCGCCGCGCTGCACATCGTCCGCTGGCACCAGATCGGCCCGGCGGTCGTCTCGCTGGTGGTCCTCGCCGTGATGCTGGTGCACCAGCGCGAGTTCTACGCCAAGGCCGACCCGCGCACCCGCTGGGGCGCGGTGGTCAACCTGGTCGTGATGGGCACCCTCAGCGTGCTGCTCGGCCTGCTGATCGTGAGCACCCGCACCCGGTACGAGGTCGGGCACCCGGCGATCATGGAGCGGCTGCAGCACGTCGGGTACGGACTGTTCGGCTTCGAGGGCCCGATCCGCTACACCAACATGCGGATGTCCGACCTGGTGGCCTACCTGCTCGGCGGGCTCGGCCTGCTGACCGCCTTCACCACCGCCTACCTGGCGCTGCGCCCCGGCAAGCCGAAGCCGGAGCTCACCGCCGAGGACGAGGACAAGGTCCGCGAGCTGCTCAAGCGGCACGGCGAGCGCGACTCGCTCGGCTACTTCGCGCTGCGCCGCGACAAGAGCGTGCTGTTCTCGCCCACCGGCAAGGCCGCGATCTCCTACCGGGTGGTCTCCGGCGTGATGCTGGCCTCCGGCGACCCGGTCGGCGACGTCGAGGCCTGGCCGGGCGCGATCAAGGTGTTCATGGCCGAGGCCCGCGAGCACGCCTGGGTGCCGGCCGTGATGGGCTGCAGCGAGGTCGGCGGCGAGGTCTGGACCCGTGAGGCGGGTCTGGACGCGCTGGAGCTGGGCGACGAGGCGATCGTCGACACCTCGACCTTCTCGCTGGCCGGCCGCGCCATGCGCAACGTGCGCCAGATGGTCAAGCGGATCGAGCGCAACGGCTACTCCTGCAAGGTGCGCCGGGTCTCCGAGCTCACCGCGGACGAGAAGTACCGGATCGCCGACGCCGCCGCCCGCTGGCGCGGCACCGACACCGAGCGCGGCTTCTCGATGGCCCTGGGCCGCTTCGGCGACCCGCTGGACGACGACTGCGTCGTGGTCACCGCCCACAAGGCCCCGGAGGAGGGCGAGAGCGGCGACGACCTGAAGGCCGTGCTGCACTTCGTGCCCTGGGGGCCGGACGGCATCTCGCTGGAGCTGATGCGCCGCGACCGCGCCGCCGACCCGGGCCTGAACGAGCTGCTGATCGTCGCCGCCCTGCAGGCCGTGGGCGCCATGGGCATCCGCCGGGTGTCGCTCAACTTCGCGATGTTCCGCTCGGCGCTGGCCCGCGGCGAGCGGATCGGCGCCGGCCCGGTGCTGCGCGCCTGGCGCGGACTGCTGGTCTTCCTGTCCCGCTGGTTCCAGATCGAGTCGCTGTACAAGTTCAACGCCAAGTTCCAGCCCGAGTGGGAGCCGCGCTTCCTGGTCTTCCCGAACACCCGGGACCTGCCGCGGATCGGCTTCGCCGCGATGCAGGCGGAGGCCTTCATCACCCTGGGCATGCCGCGCTTCGGCCGCAAGCGCCAGCGGGAGGGCCTGATGCCCGTCCCGTCGACCCGTGAGGCCACCGAGGCCGCCTGAGGCTCCTCGACACCGTCCGGGGCCCCCGCCGAGAACGCTCGGCGGGGGCCCCGTTCGACAATGGTCCGGTCGATAATGGGCAGCATGAACGATTCGCCGTCCTTCTCCCTGCCGGCCGGACTGCCGCGGCTCGACCGCTGCGCGGTGATGGGC
Source organism: Kitasatospora sp. NPDC058190 (assembly GCF_042883685.1). Taxonomy (NCBI): domain Bacteria; kingdom Bacillati; phylum Actinomycetota; class Actinomycetes; order Kitasatosporales; family Streptomycetaceae; genus Kitasatospora; species Kitasatospora sp. NPDC058190. The sequence continues at coordinate 4,649 of NZ_JBHVVI010000057.1, read as the reverse complement.
GTGGTCAACGTCACGCCCGACTCCTTCTCGGACGGCGGGCTCTGGTTCGACCCCGCCAAGGCGATCGCGCACGGGCTGGCCCTGCGCGCCCGCGGCGCGGACCTGGTGGACGTCGGTGGCGAGTCCACCCGGCCCGGCTCGCAGCGGGTGCCCGAGGAGGAGGAGCTGCGCCGAGTGCTGCCGGTGGTGCGCGAACTCGCCGCCGCCGGGATGGTGGTGTCCGTCGACACCATGCGGGCCTCGGTCGCCGAGCGGGCCGTGGAGGCCGGCGCCGCGATCGTCAACGACGTCTCCGGCGGGCTCGCCGACCCGGCGATGGCCCGGGTGGTCGCCGAGACCGGCGCTCCCTTCGTGGTGATGCACTGGCGCGGGCAGTCCGCCGACATGGACCGGCTGGCCGTCTACGACGACGTGGTCACCGACGTGGTCGCCGAGCTGACCGACCGGATGGACGCCCTGCTGGCCGCCGGGGTCAAGGAGGACCAGCTGATCCTCGACCCGGGGCTCGGCTTCGCCAAGACCGCCGGGCACAACTGGGCGCTGCTCGGCCGACTGGACGCGCTCACCGCGCTCGGCCGTCCCGTGCTCGTCGCCGCTTCGCGCAAGCGGTTCCTGGGTACGCTGCTCGCCGACCCGGAAACCGGGGAGCTGCGCCCGGCCCGCGAGCGGGACGACGCGACCGCGGCGGTCTCGGTGCTGTCGGCCCAGGCCGGTGCCTGGGCGGTACGGGTGCACGACGTGTCCGGTACGGCGGACGCCGTCCGCGTGGTCGCGGCCTGGCAGCGCGCGGCGCGGCTGGGGTGAGGGAGGGTCTGTGACAGGTGACGGCAGGTTGAGCGGCGCGGCGGCAGGAAAGGCCCACGAGGTGGACCTGGAGGCGGTGCTCGCGGCGAACCGGGGGTTCTACGAGGCGCTGGAGCGGGGGGACGTCGAGGCGGTCGAGGAGGCCTGGCTGGGCCCGGAGTACGCCGACGACAAGGGTGGCGTGGTGTGCGTGCACCCCGGCTGGCCGGTGCTGCGCGGGCGGGCGCAGGTGACCCGCTCGTACATGCTGATCATGATGAACACGGAGTACATCCAGTTCTTCCTGACCGATGTCGAGGCCGAGGTCCACGGAGATGTGGCCCTTGTCACGTGCACCGAGAACATCCTCTCCGGCGGTGAGGCGGAGGAGGAGGGGGAACTCGGGCCGCTGGTCGGCGGAAAGGTCGTCTCCAGCAATCTGTTCCGCCGCACCCCGGCCGGGTGGAAGCTCTGGTCGCACCACGGTTCACCCGTTCTGACCAGCGGCGACGAGGACGACGAGGACTGATTTCCACGGTCGCGGAAAATCGGCGCCGGACCGTCGCCGGGGAATTTCCGAGTGGACACCGAACGTTCACGTCAATCGCCGGATCGGTGCGCGTGGCGACGGTTCGTGCCGGGTAGGACGGTCAGGCGTTGTCCGCGCTCGCGGGTAGATTCGAAACGGAGTGGCGGGTGTGCTGCCCGCCGTCGCCCTGCCCGTCCATGCCTTTCTCCGGGCGGGGCCCGTCCGACTGGGAGCAGTGATTCGTTTGCTGGACCGCGTCACCCTGCGGGGGCTGCGAGCCCGGGGCCACCACGGCGTCTTCGAGCGCGAGCGTGTCGAGGGCCAGACCTTCGTGGTCGATCTCGTGCTGTACCTGGACACCCGCCCCGCCGCGTCCGGAGACGACCTCACCCGCACGGCGCACTACGGCATCGTGGCCGAGGAGGTCACCGCGATCATCGCCGGGGAACCGGTCGACCTGATCGAGACCCTGGCCCAGCGCATCGCCGACCAGTGCCTGAAGCACGACGCGGTCGAGGAGGTCGAGGTCACCGTGCACAAGCCGGACGCCCCGATCACCGTGCCGTTCGACGACGTGACCGTGACCATCCACCGGGGCCGCGCATGACCCCCACCGCGCGCCTGGTTTCCGATGCAGAGGGATTTCTTCGATGAACAGCAGTGACCCGATCGCCGAGCCGAACGCGTTCGACCTGGAGAGCCGGGTGGACTCCGCCGACACCACGCTGCACAGCCAGCACTGCGCGGTGATCGCGCTCGGCAGCAACCTGGGCAACCGGCTGGACACCCTGCAGGGTGCCGTCGACGCGCTCGCCGACACCCCCGGGCTGAGGATCAAGGCCGTCTCGGCCGTCTACGAGACCGAGGCCGTCGGCGGCCCGGACGAGCAGCCCAACTACTACAACGCGGTCGTCGTGCTGCGCACCTCGCTGCCCCCGCGGGACCTGCTGGAGCGCGGCAACGCGATCGAGGACGCCTTCGGGCGGGTCCGCGAGGTCCGCTGGGGTCCGCGCACCCTGGACGTCGACATCCTGGCCTACGAGGGCGTCGTCAGTGACGACCCGCAGCTGGTGCTGCCGCACCCGCGCTCGCACGAGCGGGCCTTCGTGCTCGCCCCGTGGTTGGACGCCCAGCCGGAGGCCGAGGTGCCCGGGCACGGGCAGGTCGCCGAGCTGCTGGCGGCGCTCGGCGGTCCGGACGCGCAGGGCGTGAAGCGCCGCGACGACATCCGGCTGACCCTGCCGGAGTAGCCCCCGCGAGAGATGCGCCCGCCACCGGTCGGCCGGGCGGGCCGGGGAACTCGGGCAGGGGGCCCGGCCGTACGAGTAGATGTCCGCCCGGCCCGGCCCGGTACGGTGGCCTGACGTCGCCGTGCCGGGCCACCGGCCGGCCGGCGGGCTCTGGTACCCCGGGAAGGACCTCCTCCGCGTGAAGCTGCTTCGCCTCCGCCTGCTGATCGGCATCACCGCCGCGACGACGGCACTGTCCTGGGCCGGTTCCAAGCTGTGGGCCTCCCTGGACACGCTGCCGGCCGTGCCGGCCGCGGCGCCGGCGGTACTGGCGGCGGTGGCGGTGATCCTGCTGGCGACCACGATCTCGCTGCGGTCCCGGCTGAAGGCGGTGCGCGAGCGGCTGCCCGGTGCGAAGCGGGTCGACCCGCTGCTGGCGGCCCGTGCGGTGGTGCTGGGGCAGGCCAGCGCGCTGGTCTCTTCGGTGGTCACCGGGATCTACGCCGGGGCCGGGATCTACCTGCTCGGCGAGCTGGACGTGTCGGCCCGCAAGGACCAGGCCGTCACCGCCGGGCTCGCGGTGCTGGCGGGGGCCGCGGTGATCGCGGCGGCGCTCTGGCTCCAGCACGTGTGCAAGCTGCCGGAGAACCACGACGACCCGAGCGGGCCGGCGGCCTCGCACCGCTGAGACGTCCGCGGGATCCGGAAGCCGGTCGTCGGCGGGTCGTCGGCGGGACATCGGTCCGCCGACGCCGGGACGTCGCTGAGCAGGCCCTTTTTAGTGATCTTGAGTGAAAAGCCGGGCACGTGCGGTAAAAACGACACCCTGTCAAGGGCGGAAGGGGACCCTGGGCTGACACGCCCCCAATTCGCACGCTAGTTTCTTGGCATGTCTCGCGGACGCCACCGTCATTCCTCCGTCCTCGGCCGGGTCCTTCCCCCCACCGCCGCCGGCGTACTGCTGGTCGCCGCACTGGCCGCTCTGCTTTTCAGTCAGGACACCATCCTGGTGCGCTCGGTGGGCGTCGCGGCGCTGATCGCGGTGCTCGGCTTCGCGCTGCTGCTGCGTCAGCGGGACAAGGCGGCCCGGGCGGCCGCCGAGATGTCCGCCGCGCAGCGGATGCGCGCCGAGGAGCGCTTCGAGGAGCAGTTGGCCGAGGCCGAGTACGCGGCCGAGGTCGCCGAGGAGCGGGCCACCCGGTTCGGGCGGCGGCTGACGGCGGAGAAGTCGCGGCTGGCCAAGGCCGAGACCGAGATCGCCCGGCTGCTGCGGGAGCGGGCCGTGACGGTGGCCGAGCAGGCGCTCAAGGAGGCCGAGGCGGCCCAGCGGGCGCTCGCCGCGAGCCGTCCGAAGTACCCGGCCAGCCCGGCCGCGTTCGTCCGCGCGGCGGCCGTGCTGCGGCTGCTGGCGCGGCGGGCGGCGGAGCAGGAGGCGCAGCGGGCGCGTACGGCGGGCGCGGAGGTCGCGCTGCGGGCGCCCGCGACGCAGCCGCTGAGCGGCACGGCCGCTTCGGCCGCGCCGGCGCCCAGGCCGGTGTCCGTGCCGGCCCCGGTCGTGCCCTCGGTGCCCACTCCCGCGCAGGCGCCGACGGGCCGGGCCCCGGCGCAGCCGAAGCCGGTGCAGCCCACCGCGCTGCGTCCGGCGCTGACCGCGACGGTCGGTCAGCTCGGCGGGACGCCGGGCGTTCCGGCCGCGGCGCCGGCCCCGGCCGAGCGGCAGCGGACGCGCCCGGCGCAGTCCGGGCAGGCTCGCGGGCAGGGCTTCAGCTTCTTCGGCCGCACCTCGGGTGCGGCGGTACGGGCGGCCGCTCCGGCGCCGGCGGTGGGCAGCATCGCCGAGCTGGGGGACCGTGCGGACCTGGCGGACGTGGTGGGCGACGAGGCGGTCGCCGCGAAGGCGAAGGCCGAGGCGCAGGCGGCGGAGTCGGCCGTGCCGGACGGCGCGCGGCCCGCGCCGTCGTCGGACGCGGCGGAGGAGCCGGAGCAGGGCGAGCCGACCGTGGTGGACCTGACGCCGGAGGACGAGACCGAGCTGATCGAGCTTCCGCAGCTGCGCGCCTCGCGCTGAGGAGCCCGCGCGAAAGCCCGCGGCGCGGGAAGTCGGACGG
>NZ_JBHVVI010000056.1:0-59859 GCF_042883685.1 Kitasatospora sp. NPDC058190 | reverse complement strand
CCAGCCTTGCCCGGTCAGCCCCGGCAGGGACCTTGCCGAACTGCGGGAGCAGACCTGGGGCTGGGGCACGCCGCCCTGGAACATCGCCGCCGCTCGCACATCGCGCTGTCGCTCACCGGGCCGCGGGGGGAGAAGCTGCTCGCCGTCCAAGTCAGCGAGGACGCCCCGCTCCTCGTCGGCGCCCTCGTTCCCGACGGCTTCGCGTACACGATCGGAGCGGTGAAACCGCCGGTCCCCCTAACGTTTACCGCCGACGCGACCCCGGCGACGGTCGCGTCCGAGATCACGGGGAGCCTCGCACCGCGCTACCAGCAGACGGTCTGGCACGAACGCACGGGATTCGTCACCTATGCCACCAATCACATCCAGGACCTGACCACCGCCTGGATCCCGGCCCCCGACTGGCCGTACGGCCACCATGGCGAGATCGGCAGCTTCGAGTCCGAGGCGGCACGCAACCGAGCGGCTTGGCGCGACATCGAGACGCTGATCGACCACGGTCCGCACGTCGTGGCCGGCATCCGGGCAGCCGCCACCATCGAGGACCATATGGACCCGGTCATCGGGCCCGACCTTCGGCGGCTCTACGTCACCGAGGGCGCCCTCACCCGGCTCCAGGAGATCCGGAACGGCTGGCAGACGGCGACGGCCAGCATCGCCGGTACCCACCCTGAGGCCGACCAAGCACGGCGGCGCGCCGAGGACCTGCGCAACCGGGAGGCGTGGGCCCACGCCGTACGAGCCGTTGACGGGTCGCTGCCAGCGCTGGCCGCGCACGTCACACCGAGGATCGGCTTCCCCGCCCCGGACCGCGAGGCGCAGGTCAAGGCCGCCGTCGCCCGCTCCGGCCACCTCCTGGACCGGAGCGCGCCGGCCCCAGCGACGCCAGCACCACCGCGTCCAGATGCGCGGCGCCCGGCCCGGTGACCATCCGCTGTACCAGCAGATTCCGGCCGAACCAAACAGTCGCACTGGCCGAGGGGCTCTGACATATGTGATCACCTCGTCGAAGTGCACGGGAGGTCGCAGTCGCATGGCTGCCCCGTTGCTGGCCTCCGGACCGGTGAACGCGTGCTTCTGCAGAAGGGTGAGCGCGAGTTTGGCGGGGGACGATCGCGACCGTGTGCCCGGTCGGCGTGTGGGTGATCGTGTAGGTCATGGTGATGCCCTTGGGGGCGTTCCGGTCACCGGTGGTCCACCTGGAGCCATGTTGCTTCAACGACGCCTGGAAGCATGCGTGTTGGAGGCCCACACGACGCTCGACGACGCGGCCAGAGGCCTGCTCAGGGTTGGTCCGGAGATCGAGCGAAGCCGAGCTGCGTTCCGCTGAATGTCCAGGGGGCTGGGGGTGGGCTGGGTGATCGGTGATCGTGGCCGTCTGCTTGGCGTAGTAGTCGAGCGCGTCCCGGTAGCGCACGACGGGTGTGGCGTCGAGCATCGCCGTGGATGCGGCTTGAAGGATGCGGGTGGGCGTGCCGCCGCTGAACCTCCCGTACCAGCCTGCCGACTTGACGGTTCCGATGGTGAACCGTCCATCCTGGCCTGCTTGTTCGGACTCGTCGGCATGCAGGAGGCCGGCTCGGCGGTAGGCGATGCTCGCCAGGCCGTCCGGCGAGCGCAGCGTGAGTCGACCACGGTCCACGCCCTGGGGGGTCCATCCGGCTGCGGCGTAGGGTGCGATCCATTCCAGGGGGCCGGCGGGGCGCTCGTCGAGCCAGGTGGCGTCGTTCGCGCGGTACATGTGGGCGAGTTCGGTCGTGACGGACTTGACGATCTCGGTCGGGGTGTCGGCGGAGAAGTTCGCTCCCCAGCGCGGCACTGCGGAAGCGTCCGGGGTGACGGCGATCTTCCACAAGGTGCCCCAGCCCTGTTCGGCCCCGACGGTCGGCCGCCCGTCGGGGCCGGAGCTCAATGAGCGAAGCCTCCGACGTTGCCTGGCGTTGCCCTCTGCCCGGAGCTCGGCATGTCGACGGGGCCACACCGTTCAACGCGGTGACCAGTCACAGAAGTCAGCGAAAAGTCAGCATCGATCCGACGACATGCTGCCGGACATGGTGAAACACGAGTAGCCGCTGCCGTCCGGTGCCGAACAACTGAGGCGACCGGCCGACCACCGACACCCCTCCCTCGGAGCAAGCGGGCATGTGTGCCATCACAATCACCGACACGTGGTGGAAGGCGGCCATCGCACGACATATCCACAGGTCAGCGGCTTCCTCTACCTCCTTCAGCAAGATCGGTAGAGACTCCTGGGCCTCAGCCTGGCACCGCCGCAACCGTGTACCTCGCCATACCGCGAGCACTTCTCCTTGTTGTCTCCCGCCTGTACGATCGCCTCACCGGATAGGCCGATCGAAATCCTGGTCATCACGGTCGCCAACGAGCTCGACGTACTCGCCCACAACCCCGAGCTGGCCGACCGCTACGGGCCGAGCCTTTACCAACTCTTCTTCCGTGTCCGCGACTTGCTGCCCACCGCCGCCTGGCAGGCCTGCGCGGCGCAGCTCGGCCCGCAGGTCGACCCGCAGTCGTCCCGCAGGTCGTCCGGAGAGAGACGGTGAACTGACGGGACATCACCATTGCTCATCGGCCCGAGCGTCGCCGACCGTTCACCCGCCCCGCCGGAACCGCCGTACGACGGCCGGGCGTTCTTGAGAACGGGAGGGATACAGACATGACACAGAAGCCGTACCGCCTCGTCGTCGCCGCAGTCGCACTGCTCGCGGCGGCCCCGTTGTTCACCGCGTGCAAGAACGCCGACCAGGCACTCGACTGCGGAAAGCGGGCGATCAGTCTCACCGGCGATGTCCAGGACCTCACCGACTCGGCCCTCAACGTCGGCCAGATCACCGACGACAGTCGGCGCAAGCACACCGTCGCGGCTCTCAAGAAGATCGTCGACGATGCCGGGAAGATCCGGCACGACGGCGGTGGCAAGGTCGACGCGGCCGCCGACAAGCTGTCCAAGGCCGCCGGCGATGCCGAGGACGCCGTCTCCAAGGGCAAGCAGCCCGACTTCGGGCCGATCGGCGACGCCGCCGGCGAGCTGACCAAGGCCTGCGCCGGCGTCTGACCACGTCCTCCGTCGCGAAGCCGGCCCACGCCCGAGCCCCGGAGCCGGCCCGGGCCCCGCGCCGGAGCCCGACCACCACGCCCAACGAGGCCGGGAACGTCGGCCGTCCGACGCTCCCGGCCTGTCGCGGCCGCCCGGGCGGCGCCAGGCGGTAGGGATGGGCACCGGACCGAACCGCCCCCGGAGGCAGCGGCGAACCACCCGATCCTCGACCAGATCGAGCAGCTGCGTGCCGATCTGGCCCCCGGCGACACCACCCCCGCGTTGGTCGCGGCGCTCACCGAGGGCACCGCCCCGCTCACGGCGGTGGGTGAACTCGCCGCCCAGCAGCACCGGATCATCGCCTCCGACCGGCGCAGCCTGCTGCCGCTCGCCACCCGCTGCGCCGACCAGCCGCTCGGGGCGTGGTTCGCCACCCTGGCGGAGGGCGAGAGCGCTGCGCTGCGGACCCTGCCCGCGCTGGCCGCCGCCTGCGGCCTCGACCGACAGGCGGTGGCGACCCGTCCGCCGCTGCCCGACTGCCAGGCCTACCCCGGGTCGCAGGTGCGCAGGTGCGCACAGGTGCCAGCGCGCGGCAACGCGATTGGTGCCGTGCCTACGAGAGGCTTTTGAGCATGATCGTAGCCAGGGGGCCGGAGGACGCCGGATTCTGTCCGGTGTACAGGTTGCGGTCAACCACCGTGTACGACTCCCACACCGGGCCGCGCGAGTAGTCTGCGGGAAGGCTTCTGACCTCGTCCTCCATAAGCCACTTGGCCTTGTCGGCGAAGCCGACGCCCGCCTCCTCGTCGTTCGTGAAACCGGTGACGCGGTAGTTGGAAAACGGCGTGTCGCCCTTCTCGTCCCGGGTGGCGAGCAGTGCCGCCGGGGCATGGCAGACGAGGCCGAGTGGTTTGCCGGACGCGAGGGCCCTCCTCAGTAGCAGCCCGGAATCAGCGTCGCACCAGAGGTCCTCCATGGGGCCGTGGCCTCCTGGGTAGTAGACCGCGTCGTAGTCATGGAGGTCCACGTTCTTGATCGGAATGGCGTGGCGAAGCTGCTCGGCCTCCTCGATGATGCCTTCCTGCTTCACAGATGCATCTTCTCCCCCTGTGAAGCGGGGTCGCAGGCTCATGGTGTCGCAGACGGGTACGACACCGCCCGGGGTGGCGATGGTGACCTCGTGGCCGGCCCCGGTGAACACGCTGTACGGACTTGTGAACTCCTCAGCCCAGTACCCGGTCGGGTGCCGGTGACCGCCCCTGAGCGTCCAGTAGCTTGCTCCGGTCATCACGAAAAGGATCCTGGCCATGAGAGAGTGCCTCTGAAGGTTGGAGGAATCTGATACCAGCGAAAGCGGTTGAGGTCGCGATCCGGCGGGACTCGTTTGCGGAGTCGGTCAAGAGCAGACGGACCGGTGATGATGTGACGGAAGGCATGGTCCTCGAGCGAAATCACGAAGCGTCGAGAACTCCATGGCATCGCAGACCGTGACTGATCCGACGATCCGCCACGTTGTCGGATGCCCTGCCCCGCCCACCAGAATAGGGATCAACGCGCCATCATGGGCACACGATCGGCCGACCTCGACGCTGGGACAACGAGGTCAGAGCCTCCGAGGGCCCCGGAACAGTTCGGCCACCACCTGGGGCGAGCCGAATTCAGGCACCGGAAGAGTGTACGCGGTGCCGCGGTCGCGATAGCGATCTTGCGGAACGGTCGGCTTGACAGGCATTGATGTCATTTCGGCGTTTCGTGAGTGCTGTTGCTTTTCATAACCCGGCCACCCCCGGGTGCGAGCGCGCACGCAGCAGGGGAGAATGGGCGGTGCGCGACCGCCGGCGCAAACTAAAATTCTCTTCTGCTCGCGATCACCCGGGGAGTGGGGGTCACTTGGCGACAGGAGTCTCCGGCTTCATTTCATAGGAATTCTGGATGGACGGATGCCGGGTCCCGAGGCCGTCCGTGATCTTGCGCTCCCACGGAACCTCCTGAAGATTCTTGGTTTCTTCAAGCATCGACTTGGGCTCCAAATTGCGGTAGCTGTCGACCTCGCCGGCAGCGACGGCCGTCAAGGTCGCATAGACCGCTTCAGGGTCGAACTGCGCGCGGGGGAAGGAGAGCTTGGAGTAGTCAAAGAGCCGCTGGGACGGGTCGTCCTCCCAGCTCTCCCAGGTCTGGAACATGCGGTCGTTGAACCCGGTCAAGAAGGGCCCAGGGTTGACCGTGGCGACTTCGATTTTGTGCTCCTGCAGCTCGTAGGCCATCGTCTCGGCGATGGCCTCGACTGCGTGCTTGGAGGCGGAGTAGATGCCGGTGAACGGGTTGACGTTCAGGCCCTCCCGCGAAGAAACCCAGACGATGCGGCCTGCCCCGCGCTTGATCATCTGCTTGGCGATCCCCTGGGTAAGGACCAGAGGCCCGGTGACGTTGACCTCGAACTGGTGCCGAATGTTCGACTCGGGAATGTCAACTGTGGAGCCGCCTTCGCCGACACCGGCATTGTTTACGAGGATTTCCACACCCCAGTTGAGGGCCTTGCGACGGTCACCGTCGTTCGTGACGTCGAGCTTTTCGACCTGAAGCTTGACTCCGCGCTCGACCGCCTGCCACTTCAGTGTCTGCACCTGGGCGTAGATCTCCACCCCGGCGATGACGTCGAAGCCCTTCTCGGCCAGGCGCATGGCGACTTCGAACCCGAAGCCGGTGCCCGCTCCCGTGATAAGGACCTTCCTGAGTTCCGCATTCGCCATACCGGGCGCTTCCTTTCACGTTTTTCGTCCGCAGTAGTCGGAGTTCCGACCGTTCGCTGAGGGCAGGCCCAGAAACTTACGCACTGACTGACATGCGCAAGGACGCTCCCTCTCGGGGTAGCGGCGAAGCATTCTGGCCCGGGAGCGTTGCACGATTATGATCGACGCATTCCGCTAGGGTCGGCAATCCAATTGGGCCAATCGGGTATTGGCAGCGCACGAGAGCGCAATGCTCAAGAGCCACTACTACCGGCCCTCCTGTCTGCACCGGGCGCGGGAGATGAGTGATGCAAACCGTGCGAGTCGGTTCTGGTCGTGGGTGCTCTGGAGGGTGGAGGCCTCCGGGCCGCTGGGGTGCGTTCACTCGGATGGCCCGTACACGGAGACGAGCCGACTGGTGTCCTCGACTCTGGAATCCCGGGTGTCGCCTGACGCCCTCGCACCGAAGGAGTGACATGCGAATATCCTTCGCGTCGCGCCGCAACGTGAACATCGTCCGTTGGGGTGCGGCATTTCTGGCGCTATCGGGAACCATCTCCGCCCTGGCGGCCGTAACGGCGCTGGCCGGTGGTCCGAGCGGTGATCCCGGCGGGGAGAAGCCCACCATCGTGCTCGTACACGGTGCCTTCGCCGACGCGTCGAGCTGGAACGGCGTCGTGGAACGGCTCCAGAAGAACGGCTACGGGGTGGCCGCACCGGCCAACCCCCTCCGCGGCATTCCCCAGGACTCGACCTACCTCGCGAGTTTCCTGGATTCCGTCAAGGGACCGATCGTTTTGGTTGGTCATTCCTATGGCGGAGAGGTGATCTCGCAGGCTGCCGTCGGAAACGACAACGTCAAGGCCCTCGTGTACATCAACGCGATCATGCCCGATGTGGGAGAGTCGTTCTCCAGTCTCTCGGCGAAGTTCGCTCCCCCCGAACTCACCACGGCTTTGAAGCAGGTGCCATTCCGCAATGGCGACGGCACTACTGGCACGGACGTGTATGTACAGCCGGACAGACTGCACCGGGTCTTCGCCGAGGATCTGCCCACGAGTCAGGCCGCCGTTCTGGCAGCCACACAGCGACCGATCGCGTTGTCGGCGTTCACGGACAACCTCACCGGCGCCGCGTGGCGGAACAAGCCCGTTTACGTCCTTGTCGGCAAGCAGGACCGGGCGATCAATCCGAGCCTGGAGCGATTCGAAGCAAAGCGGGCGAATGCCCGAAAGGCAGTGGAGATCGATTCCTCCCACGTGTCCCTTGTCTCACAGCCGGAGGCGGTCAAAAATCTGATCGTCGACGCCGCCGAGGACAACATGCAAAAATAGGGAACCACCGAACCAAGGACTTGCAGATCATTAACACGTTGATTTGATCTTGCTGGTCGGCCGGTGGCTTTGGTTCATGACGCGGCTCTGGAGCGATTTGAGGGCGGCGGGTGGGGTGGCGGCGAGTGCGACGACGATGCCCGGGTGCAGGACATCGTTCCAGTCGCCGTGGAAGGTGTGCTGGGCGAGCGGCAGGGCGGCCATCTCCGCGTCGCCGATGGCGACTCCGGGCGGACAGGCGCCGGTGTCGAGTCCCGCAGTGACGCGCAGTCCGGTGCGGGTCGTGGTCGCGGCGAGGCTCGGCGCTGGCCTGGATGAACTGGACGGCCGATCTCCGCACCTCGGGAGAGCACCGCAGGATGGTCTCCAGCTCGCCGACGACGTACCACGGTAGATCGCCACTGACCGCGACAGTCGTCAGGACGGTCGGTGCTCGGCCCACTAGGCTGGGTCTGAGAACGATCCCGGAGGGGGCTCAGCCTCTACGGATGAGCCAAGAGGAGATTCCAGACCAACCACCCCGAGATCCAAGGGGAGACGAGGCCATGACGACGCAGAAATCGCCGGCGACCGGGACGGCCGAGATTCCAACCGTGGTCAGGCAGCCCGAGGGTGTCGGGAAGCGGGCCGGGGACATAGCGGAAATCACCGTGCTCTTCGATGTCAAGCCGGGCGGGGCAGCCAGGTATCGCCAGGACGCCTCCAAGTACCAGGCCGATGCCTGGTACTACGAGCGGCTCGTTGGCACCGTCCACGACTTCCGCGTGGTCTTCATCAACAACGACACCCAGGTCATCGCGGCCGTCACTTATGACGGTGGCTTCAAGCCGTACCTCGCGGACATCATTGCCAACGCCGCACCGTGGTTCGACGAGATGTTCACCGACGTCGTCGAGGGCTGGCCCGGGTCGACCGACCCTCACTTCAGCGAGTGGCTGACGTCTCGGATCGTGGAAGCCGACATGTGGTACGCGTCCAATCCGACCATGACGGTCCAGGACACCGCCAAGGCACAGAAGGTCACCCAGGCGTTCGACATGTTGCTGGATGCCGCAGCCGGCTAGTGGCTCACGGCTTCCGGTCGTGGGAGGGGAGTCCCCGGTGGTTGTCTCCCGCGCGGAGTGCTTCGGCCGGAGCCGTGATACCTGGGGATCACCGAGTGACCCGGCAACGGCGCGCGGGTCGCCGGCGCCGGGATGCGCACAGGAGGTCACAGCGTCGTGTCCGACCACCTTTCCGGCCCCCGGGCCCTGGCCGATCCGGCCATCGATCTCACCGACCTCTATGCCTTTCCCAGCCCCACCCGGCCGGGCCGGCTCGTCCTGGTCATGAATGTCTTCCCCAACGCCCGGCCCGGGGCCCTGTTCTCCGACGCCGCCGACTATCGCCTCCGCGTACGTCCCGCGAGGATCCCCTCGGAACACTCCGACTCGCTCTTCGGCGTCGGCACCGACGAATACGCGTTCACCTGCACGTTCTCGGCACCGACCGAGCCCGACGCCGATGATGCACCGGTCCAGCGGGGAACCTGCGTGCTCCCGAGCGGGGAGTCGGTTTCCTTCGAGGTGGACGGCGAGCGGGGCGGCCACGGCTCTGGCGTTCGCATCTACGCCGGAGTGCGGCTGGACCCGTTCTTCATGGACGTGGGCAAGGAGGTGGAGACACGCGCGGCTCGGCGGCTCGCGTTCCTGCCGAAAGGCAGCAACGCGCTGGAAGGCGCCGACGTTCTGACGATCGTCGTCGAGCTCGACGTTGCCACGGTACTCGGGTCGGCCTCGGGCACCGTGTTCGCCGTGGCGGCGGAAACCGTAACCGCCGGCCCCTACCCCATGCGCCTCGAACGGCTCGGCCGCTTGGAGATGAAGAACGTCCTCCTGTCGGAGAACGGGGTCGACCCCGGCAACACGGTGGTGGAGCTCCGCGATCTCTACAACGAGGAGGACCCGTTCGAGTTGGCTCCGACCTACGTGAGTGCCTATCGCTCACGACTCAACGCCAACCTGGTCTTTTTCGACGGTCTCGACGGCAGGCTCGACTGGTCGACGCAGCCGGACGGGACGCATCCGCTGACGGAGCTGTTCCTCGCCGACTTCCTGGTCGTGGACGTCGCCAAGTCGTACGCCGAGGACAGCTACCTCGAGATCGAGCGGGCGCTGTTGGAGGGACGGGCACACACGACCTGTGGCGGCAGGTCGCTCAACGATGACGGCTTCGACACGCTGTACACGCTGCTCATCAACGCCGGCCGCGGCCCGCGGATCAGCGACGGCGTCGATGGGGCGACCGTGCCGGCCTCCCGCGAGTTCCCGTACCTGGCACCGCCCAACCCCGACCCGCCCGCGCCCTATTCCGTCCCGACGGTCGCCACAAGCCGATGAGCGGCCTCCCGGCGGACGGCCGTGCGGGCGGCGGGTCGCGGTCGCGGCTCGATGGTGACAGCTGGCCGGTCACCACGGCAGGCGCGATCGCGATGGGAAACCTCGATGCGCGCATCGAGGGCCTGACGTCGCAGGCGAGCCGGGGAAGCCTGACCGGTGCCGGGTGGGGCGAGCTGGTGGAGCTGACCGCCCTGCGCGGGCACGTACTGGGCCGCATCGACGAGAGCGAGCGCGCCGCGACGCTGGCGGAGGCGTTCGTCGACCTGGCGCCGCGTGATCCCCTCTCCCATCTGGCGTGCGCCAGGGCGGCCGCCTTCTTCCACCGCTTCCCCGCGGCGCTGGCCGAGCTCGACGCGGCGGCCGCTCTGGGGCTCGACGGGCGAAGCCTGGACGCGGAGCGCGCCGCCGTTCATCAGGCGGTCGGGCGCTACGACGAGGCACTCGCGCTGCATCGACGGGCGCTGGCGATGCGGCCCGACTTCAGCGCTCTGGCGGCCCTGGCCGGCTGGCATGCCGAGCGCGGAAGGACGGTCGCGGCCGAGACCTGGCTGCTGGCGGCGCGACGCGCGCACCGCGGGGTCAGTCCGTTTCCGCTCGCGGTGCTCGAGTGCCGGTGCGGGCAGATGTGGCTGGCCCAGGGCGACCTGCGAAGAGCGCGCAGCCTGCTGGAGTCGGCGGCCCGCCGGTTGCCGGCCTACGTACCGGCGCAGAGGCACCTCGCCGATGTCGATGCCGCCGAGGGCAGGGCGGGCGCGGCGATCGGGCGGCTGCGTCGGGCGGCGGCAGGCGACGATCCCGACTGTGCGGCCCGGCTGGCCAGTGTCCTGGGCGAGGCCGGGGCGGCGGCGGAGGCGCGGTTCTGGCGTGCCCACGCGGCCGAGCGGTACGAGGACTTGCTGGCGCGCCACCCCGAGGCGTACGCCGATCACGCGGCCGAGTTCTGGCTGACCGTCGGTGGCGATCCGCAGCGAGCACTTCGGCTCGCGCTGCGCAATCTCGAGTTTCGCCCGACCCCGCGCGCCCACATGCTGGTGGATCACGCGATGTGTCAGTGTCGGACGGGGCCGATCGCGCCGGCGCCCGGTACCACCTCTGCCGATGCCTGACCGGGAGGACGACATGACGGTGGCCGAGGGCCCGCGGCTGCAACTGGACGAGATCCAAGGCATCGTGCTGCGCGACCGGCCCTCACCGTATGTCGGCATGTACATCCTGCTGCGGGTGGCCGATTCCGGGACCGGCCGGCAGTTGATGGGACGCCTGGCCGAGCTGGTCGACTCCGCCGCCGACTGGTGGCAGCCCACCTTTCCGGCACTCCTCAACGTCGGGCTGACGTATCGGGGGCTCGAAGCGCTCGAGGTGCCGCCGGCCTCGCTGAACAGTTTCCCCGCGGAGTTTCGGCAGGGTATGGCTGCCCGCGCCGAGTTCCTGGGTGATACGGGCGAGAGCGCACCCGCGCACTGGGAGCCGCCCTTCGGCAACGGCCAGGTGCACGTCGTGCTGTCCCTCCTCGCCGCCGACCAGGAGTCGCTCGCGGTCGTCCTCGAACGAGCCCGCCAGGCCCACGCGCGGCTTCCCGGGATCCAGGTCGTCCATCGGCAGGACTTCTACCAGCTGTCCACGGGCCGCACCAGCTTCGGATACAAGGACGGCATCGGCAACCCGACGATCGAAGGCAGCGGGGCGGCCATGCCCCCTGCCTGGGGTCCGGCGCTCAAGGCGGGCGAGTTCGTACTGGGCTACCCGGACCAGACCGGCAATCTGCCGCCGATGCCGGAGCCGGAGGTGCTGGGCCGCAACGGCACGTTCGTGGCCTGGCGGAAGCTCCACACGCGGGTCGCCGCCTTCCGGAGGTATCTCCACGACAACGCCGGCAGCCCGGACGAGGAGGAGCTGCTCGCCGCGAAGATCGTGGGTCGCTGGCCGAGCGGCGCCCCGTTGATCCTGGCATCCGAGCGCGATGACCCGGCCCTGGGGGCGGACGCGCAGCGCAACAACGACTTCCACTACCAGGAGGCCGATCCGCACGGCGCGATCTGCCCGCACGGCGCCCACGCCAGGCGAGCCAATCCGCGCGACTCGGAGATCATCGGCGACGTCCACCTGCACCGCATGATCCGACGGGGCACCAACTACGGGCCGCCGCTGCCGCAGGGCGTCCTGACGGACGACGGCGCCGACCGCGGCATCGTGTTCGTCTTCATCGGCACACACCTCGACCGGCAGTTCGAATTCGTGAAGTCGCAGTGGCTCAACGACGGCAACTTCGCCGGCCTCGATCAGGAGAAGGATCTGCTCACGGGCGACAACGACGGCACCGGCATTTTCACGATCCCTCAGCGACCCGTCCGACGCCGCCTGCACGGCGTCGAACGCTTCGTCATCACCCGTGGCGGCGAGTACTTCTTCCTGCCGAGTATCGGCGCGCTGCGCTGGTTGGCCCACCCGGACGCCTGAGCCGGGACGACCGAGTCCCTGGGCGACGAGCGCTCGGAGTCACGAGGGCCGCACCGCTGAATGCGCTGAATGCTCGGAGACGTTCACCTTCAACTCTGACCAGCGCACGGGGTCCTGATCGGTACCGATCAGGTGGCCGATCTCCAGCGCGGAGCAGGTGCCGCACCGACCGAACCGCAGCGGACGACCCACACGCCGGCCCCCCCCAGTCAGGAAGGAGCGACCGACCGCTACTGCTACTGCTACTGCTACTGCTACTGCTACTGCTACTGCTACTGCTACTGCTAGACCTTGCCGCCGTGTTCGGCGTCCTCGGCGGCGGCGCGGAGCGCCGACGTGGCGACGTCCTGGATCTCCTCGGTGTGGAGGAGCACTCCGGGGTGGCGCACGGCGAGGATGTGCTGCACCTCGTGCAGCAGGCCGCCCCGGTCGGACGGAAGGCCTGCCGTCCGACCGGGCAGCGGGTGGGGCATCAGGGGCAGGGCGTGCAGGACGCGCAGCGGTCGGCCGCGCGGCAGCGCCTCGCGCGCGGCCCAGTCCGCGGCCGCCAGGCTCGCCTCGGAGGTGTCGACGCCGACGGTGACGGGCAGGTCCGCGGTGGTTGTCTCCTCGATGACGGCCCCCCCACCCTCGGTCAGGAACCCTGGGTCCAGTCTGCGACCTCGGGGAGGTCGGTGCCGTGTTCGCGGATCCAGTCGTGGTGTCGGGCGCGCTGGTCGGCCATCCGCTGCCGGACGGCGGCCGCCCGTACGGCGAGGCCGGGGGTGCGGTCGATGACGTCCATGACCAGGCGGTAGCGGTCGAGGTCGTTGCGGACCACCATGTCGAAGGGCGTGGTGGTGGTGCCGGACTCCTTGTACCCGCGCACGTGCAGCTGCGGGTGGACGGCCCGGCGGTAGGCCAGACGGTGGATCAGCCACGGGTAGCCGTGGTAGGCGAAGATGACCGGCCTGTCGCGGGTGAACAGGGCGTCGAACTCGGCGTCGGGCATCCCGTGCGGATGCTCCTCGGCGGGCATCAGCCGGGCCAGGTCGACCACGTTCACCACCCGCACCGCCAGGTCCGGCAGATGGTGGCGGAGCAGGCCGGCCGCGGCGATCACCTCCTGGGTGGGGACGTCGCCGGCGCAGGCGAGGACGACGTCCGGTTCGCGGGTGCCGTCGTCGGTGCCGGCCCACTCCCAGATGCCGGCGCCGCGGGCGCAGTGGACGCGGGCCTCGTCCAAGGTGAGCCAGTCGAAGCAGGGCTGCTTGCCGGCGACCACGACGTTGACGTAGTCGCGGCTGCGCAGGACGTGGTCGGCGGTGACGAGCAGGGTGTTGGCGTCCGGCGGGAAGTAGACCCGCACGGCCTCGGGGCTCTTGTTCAGAACGTGGTCGACGAAGCCCGGGTCCTGGTGGGAGAAGCCGTTGTGGTCCTGGCGCCAGACGTGGGAGGTGAGCAGGTAGTTGAGCGAGGCGATGGGGGCGCGCCAGGGGATCCGCCGGGTGGTGCGCAGCCACTTGATGTGCTGGTTGACCATCGAGTCGACGATGTGGACGAACGCCTCGTAGCAGGAGAAGAGGCCGTGCCGTCCGGTGAGGAGGTAGCCCTCCAGCCAGCCCTGGCAGGTGTGTTCGGAGAGGATCTCCATCACCCGGCCGTCGTGGGCGAGGTGTTCGTCGGTGGGCAGGGTATCGGCCTGCCATGCCTTGCCGGTGGCTGCGTAGACGGCCTGGAGGCGGTTGGAGGCGGTCTCGTCGGGGCCGACGAGGCGGAAGTCGCGGCGTTCGGCGGTCGCGGCCATCACGTGTTCGAGGAGGTCGCCGAGGATCCGGGTGGGCTCGTGCAGCGTGGCGCCGGGCTTGTCCACGGGTACGGCGTAGCGCTCCAGGGGAGGCAGCGGCAGGTCGCGCAGCAGGAGGCCGCCGTTGGTGTGCGGGTTGGCACCCAGGCGGCGGGGGCCGTCGGGGACGTGGGCGAGCACCCCGGGCACCGGACGGCCGACGGTGTCGAACAGTTCCTCGGGCCGGTAGGAGCGCAGCCAGGTTTCCAGTTGGGCGAGGTGGGCGGGGTTGTCGCGGACCTGGTCCAGCGGCACCTGGTGGGCGCGCCAGGTGCCCTCGACGGGGACGCCGTCGACCTGGGCCGGGCCGGTCCAGCCCTTGGGGGTGCGCAGCACGATCATCGGCCAGGCGGGTCGCCCGGTGGCGCCGTCTTCCCGGGCGGCCCGCTGGATCACGGCGATCCTCTCCACTGCGGTGTCCAGGGCGGCGGCCATGGCTTGGTGGACCGCCAGCGGGTCCTGCCCGGACACGTACAGGGGGTCGTGCCTGTAGCCGCGCAGCAGGGCGTCGAGTTCGTCCTCGGGCAGGCGGGCGAGGACGGTCGGGTTGGCGATCTTGTAGCCGTTCAGGTGCAGGATCGGCAGGACGGCGCCGTCGTGCACGGGGTCGAGGAACTTGTTGCTGTGCCAGGAGGCGGCGAGCGGGCCGGTCTCGGCCTCGCCGTCGCCGATCACGCAGGCCACCAGCAGGCCGGGGTTGTCCAGGGCCGCGCCGTAGGCGTGGGAGAGCGCGTAGCCGAGTTCGCCGCCCTCGTGGATCGAGCCCGGGGTCTCGGGGGCGACGTGGCTGGGCACGCCGCCGGGGAAGGAGAACTGCCTGAACAGCTTCGCCATGCCCTCGGCGTCCCGGGCGACGTCGGGGTAGGTCTCGGTGTAGCTGCCCTCCAGCCAGGAGTTGGCGAGGACGGCGGGTCCGCCGTGGCCCGGGCCCCAGACGCAGATCGCGTCCAGGTCCCACTGTTTGACGATCCGGTTCAGGTGGGTGTGCACCAGGTTGAGGCCGGGTGAGGTGCCCCAGTGGCCGAGCAGGCGGGGCTTGATGTGTTCGGGCCGCAGCGGCTCGCGCAGCAGTGGGTTGGCCATCAGGTAGATCTGGCCGACCGCCAGGTAGTTGGCGGCCCGCCAGTGCGCGTCCAGCTCCTGGATCTCCTGGCCGGAGAGGGCTGCGGGCGCAGGGGACGGGGTGACGGACATGGCTGAGGTCTCCTCTGGTCGTCGGGCGCGGCACCCGGCAGCCGCGCTCGGCACCATCGTCACCGCAGGGACGCGATGGCGTACAGGGCCGGTCGGGGCACGTCGGGACCGGACGGACAGGACCTGTGGCCCTGCGTTCCCGGGCTGCCCGGCCCTGGGCCGGCGCCCGCCGAAGACGACGGCTGGCGGAGCCTGCCGATCGGTGCGCCGGGGAGTCCGAGCGGCCCGGCGGCCCCGATCGGCCCGAGGTGGTCGTCGGCGTCGACACCCGCGGTCCCTCCCCGGAGGTCGTCGAGTTCGCCTTCCGCGAGGCCGCCCGGCGCGGAGCCGTCCTGCGCACCGTCCACGGCTGGGAGCCGCCGGCGGCGCCCGCACCACGTCGGCCTGCGGCTCGGCCCGGTCGCGCACGCCGTACTGCACCACGCGCAGGCACCGGTCGCGGTCGTGCCGCACGACTGACCGGATACCCCCCTCGCAGGCGGGGGCCCCACGAAGGCGTGGGGCCCCCGCCTTTCCTCCTGTCCCCGTACGGTCCGGCGGGGTGCCGGCGGTGGTGGATGTGCCTGGTGAGGGCCCGACAGCCGACTGCGGCGCCTCCCCGGGGCGAGCGGTCCGTACGGCCGGCGCCGGGTCCTTGCTCCGGGTTCCGGCACGGCGCGAGCCGGGGACGGCACCACCGTCCCCGGCTCCACGTCCTCGGCGCGGTTCCTCCAGCCGCTACTGCGCGGGTGTGATGAGGCCGTAGTGGCCGTCGTAGCGGTGGTAGAGGACGTTGCCCCGTCCGGTGGCGGTGTCGGTGAAGAAGACGAACGGCAATCCGGTGAGGTCGAGCCTCGACACCGCCTCGGCCACCGCCAGTTCCGGCACCCCGGCGGTGCTCACGATGAGCCCCGGTTCCGGTTCGCCGGCGGGCCCGGCGGTGGCCAGGTGGTGCCCGTCGGCGTGCTCGTCGCGGTAGACGACGCTGTCGCAGCCGGTGGCGGCGTCGGTGAACAGGTGGAAGTCGTAGTCCATGGCCTCCATCTCGAACACGGCGGCCCGAGCGCTCTGGCTGGGCAGGCTGTACGCCTTGTGCCGCACGATCCGCCGGTCCTCCGGCGCAAGGCCGCGCCGGTGCGGGCAGTGCTCGCGGGCCTCCTCCTCGTTCCACGCGCCGAGGCCGGCCGGGGCGTGGTGACGGTGGGAGTCGCGGTGCTGCCGCACCCGGGCGAGCCGGCGAGTCAGCCGGTCCTGGAGCAGGTCGACGGCCTCCTGCATGGTCGCGGCCGCCACCTGGGCCCGGACCGGGCGGCCGTTGAGATCCACCACGGCCTGGGCGATGGCGGGCTTGACGACTGCGTGGTTGCTCTCCTGGGTGAGCTTCACCCTGGCCGCGAGCACCGGCTCGTGCTGCCGCTCGACGACGGCCAGCAGCTTCGCCTTGGCGTAGTCCGGCGCGGCGAGGGACACCTCGCCCCGGGTCTCGACCTGGATGTCGTGGGCGATCGGCGTGTGCGGACGGTTCATCAGGAGCCCTGCCTTTCGGATGTGGTTTCAGACTGCCGGGTGCCGGGCGGCACCGTCGTCGGCCGGACGTCCCGTCGGCAGGACCCTGGGGCCCTTCTCCCCGCCGTTCAGGGCGGCACGGACGGTGGTCCCCGTGGTGCCCAGGACGGTGCCGAGGGCGTTGTCGAGCGGGCCGATGGCGGCCAGGCCTCCGGTCCTTTCCGCGAACGCGGCGGCCGCCTCGGCCTTGGGCCGCATCGAGCCCTCGGGCAGGTCCAGCGCGCGCAGGCGCTCGGGTGTGGCGGTCACCAGCGGGCGGGGGTGGGCGGTGCCGTAGCGGGTGAACACGTGCGTGACATCGGTGAGGATCAGCAGAGCGTCGGCGTCGAGCTGCTCGGCGAGGAGGGCTGCGGTGAGGTCCTTGTCGACGACGGCCTCGGCTCCCCGGAACAGGCCGGTGTCGCGGTCACGGACGACCGGAACGCCCCCGCCGCCCCCGCAGATCACCACCGCTCCGCCGGCCAGCAGGCGGCGGACGAGGGGCGCTTCGAGCACCACCCGTGGTTCGGGCGACGGGACGACGCGGCGGCGGTGCGCGCCGTCCGGCGCGGTGGTCCAGCCGCGCTCGCGCTCCAGGGTCTCTGCCTGCTGCGCGCCGAGTTGCTGGCCGATGAACTTGGTGGGGTGGGTGAACGCCGGGTCGTGCGGGTCGACCTCGGTGTGGGTGATGAGGGCGGCGACCTCCCGGCCGGGGAGCCGGTTCATCAGTTCCCGGGCGAGCAGGGTGCCGATCATGCCCTGGGTCTGGGCGCCGAGGACGTCCAGCGGGTACGGCGCGGTGAGGGCCGGGTCGGACTCGCTCTCGACGGCGAGCAGGCCGATCTGCGGGCCGTTGCCGTGGGTGATCACCACCTCGTGCCCGGCCTCGACGAGCTCGGCGAGCGAGCGGGCCGCCTGGTGGACATGGTGCAACTGAACCTCGGCGTCCGGGCGTTCGCCCCGCTGGAGCAGGGCGTTTCCGCCGAGGGCGGCGACGATGCGCACGGTCAGTCCCTCCCCAGGGTGGCGACCAGGATCGCCTTGATGGTGTGCATGCGGTTCTCGGCCTGGTCGAACACCAGCGAGGCGGGCGACTCGAAGACCTCGTCGGTGACTTCGAGGCCGTCGAGCCCGTGGCGGGCGGCGAGTTCGGCGCCGAGGTCGGTGCGGGTGTCGTGCAGGGCCGGGAGGCAGTGCAGGAAGGCCGTACCCGGGTTGCCGGTCGCGGCGAGGGTCTTGGCGTTGACCTGGTACGGCAGCAACTGCGCGATGCGGTCGGGCCAGTGGTCGTGGTCCTCGCCCATCGAGACCCACACGTCGGTGTAGAGGTAGTCGGCTCCCTGCACGGCCTGGGTCACGTCCTCGGTGACGGTCAGGCGGGCCCCGCTGTCCAGCGCGAGCGCCCGGCACGCGGCGACGCGCTCCGGCTGCGGCCACAGTGCGCGCGGCGCGGCGATCCGGACGTCCATGCCGAGCAGGCTGCCCATGGCCATCAGGGAGTTGGCGGTGTTGTTGCGGGCGTCGCCGAGGTAGCAGAAGGAGATCTCCTCCAGCGGCTTCCCGCTGTGCTCGCGCATCGTGAAGACGTCGCACAGGCTCTGGGTGGGGTGGCAGGCGTCGGTGAGACCGTTGTAGACCGGTACGCCGGCGCGGCGGGCGAGTTCCGTCACGGTCCCCTGGTCGAAGCCGCGGTACTGGATGGCGTCGTACATCCGGCCGAGGACGCGGGCGGTGTCGGCGACGCTCTCCTTGTGGCCGATGTGGGAGCTGTCCGGGCCGAGGTAGGTGGTGGTGGCGCCCTGGTCGGCGGCGGCGACCTCGAAGGCGCAGCGGGTGCGGGTGGAGTTCTTCTCGAAGATCAGCGCGAGGCGGCGGCCGGTGAGCCGGGGCGTCTCGGTGCCGGCCCGCTTCGCGGCCTTCAGCTCGGCGGCGAGGTCGAGCAGGTGGTGGATCTCGGCGGCGGTGAAGTCGAATTCGTCCAGGTAGTGGCGGCCGCGCAGGTCGGTGGTCATGGTGGCTTCTCCTTTGTGGAGGTGGTCAGTTGGCGGGGTCGCGCTGGATCGGACAGCTCATGCAGCGCGGGCCGCCGCGGCCCCGGCCGAGCTCGGATCCGGCGATGGTGACGATCTCGACGCCCTGCTTGCGCAGGTAGGTGTTGGTAGTGGTGTTGCGCTCGTAGCCGACGACGACGCCGGGTTCGAGGGCGAGGAAGTTGCTGCCGTCGTCCCACTGTTCGCGCTCGGCGGCACGCACGTCCTGCTCGGCCGAGAGGAAGCGCACCTTGTCCAGGCCGAGGGCCTCGGCGAGCGAGGTGGCGAGGTCGGCGTCGGGGTGGACGTCGAAGCCGGCAGGGCGCTCGGGGGCAGGTGTCAGGGTCCAGGAGCGCAGCCGGTCGGCGAGGCCCGGGTAGGCGGCGAAGGTGTCCCGGTCGATCATCGTCAGAACGGTGTCCAGGTGCATGAAGGCGCGGCTCTCGGGCAGCCGGACGGCGATCAGCCGGTACGCGGCGCCGGTCAGGAACAGCTGCCGGGCGAGGGTCTCCACGGCTTGCGGGGTGGTGCGCTCACCCATCCCGACCATCACGACGCCCTCGGCGAGGACATGGACGTCGCCGCCTTCCAGGGTGGTGCCCGGGGCCTGGACGGTGCCGTCCAGCAGCGGGGGCGCGGTTTCGGCGAACAGCGGGTGGTAACGGTAGATCGCCGCGGTGTGCAAGGTCTCCCGGCGACGGGCCGGGCGGGCCATCGGGTTGAGGCTGTAACGCCCGCCGATCCAGCAGGAGTTGTCGCGCGGGAAGAGGTGGTTGGGAAGCGGCGGCAGGGCGAAGTCCTGCTCCCCCAGCGCTCTCCAGACCAGGCTGTGCGGGCTCTTCAGCGGCAGGTCGTCCTTGAGGACGCCGCCGATCAGGTACTCGGCGAGGGTCGGGCCGTCGAGGTCCTCGCACAGTGCCCGGACCGGGTCGACCAGGGCGGGACCGACGGTGGCCTCGGTGACGATCTGTCCGAGCAGCCAGGCCCGGGCCGGCGGCAGGGCGAGGGTCTCGCCGAGCAGGTCGGCGTAGTGGTGGACGCGGACGCCGTGGTCGCGCAGCACCTGGGCGAAGGCGTCGTGCTCCTCGCGGGCGCGCTTGGCCCACAGGATGTCGTCGAACAGGAGATCGTCGACGTTGCGGGGGGTGAGCCGGGCGAGTTCGAGGCCGGGGCGGTGCAGGATGACCTGGCGCAGGCGGCCGGCTTCGGAGTCGACACGCGGGGTGTTCATCGGTGGTGCTCCTTGTTCTCAGTGCTGGTGCCGCGGGCGCAGGGCGCGGAGGATGATCGTCGGCAGGCCGACGGGGTGGGACGTGCGGGCGGGGTGGGCCACCGGTGCGGGGGCGGACGTGTGGGCCGGTGGCGCGGGGTCGGCCGTGCCGGGGCCGGAGGGTGCCGCCGGGGCCGTGGCGCTCCCGCTCCGCTCACGCTTGAGCCAGATGTAGACCGGGATGCCGAGCAGGACGGTGAACAAGCCGTAGTAGACGGTCTGGTAGCCGCTGCCCTGGATCGACCAGTAGGAGAACACCAGGGCGAGGACGGTGACGGTGACGTCCCGGGCCAGGCGCCGCCGGTCGAGCTCGGCGCGGCCGTGCTGCACCAGCCAGAGCAGCTGGGCGGCCGCGGACACCAGGTAGGGGATGACGGCGGTCAGGACGCTCAGCAGCACGATCTCGGTGAAAACCGTGGTGAACTGCGTGTAGCTGACCACGGTGAGCAGCGATGCCAGCAGGGTGGCCGAGACGATGCCGAAGACGGGTACCCGGCCCTGTCCCCGGACCTTGGCGAAGGCGGAGGGGAACAGTCCGTCGCGGGCCGCTGCGAGCGGCATCTCGGCGCAGATCAGCGTCCAGCCGTTGAGTGCCCCGAGGCCGGAGACGATCGCGGCGGCGGCGACCAGGTTCCCGGCCCAGGTGCCGCCGGCGATGGTGTTGAAGGCGTCGGTGAACGGTGCGGTGGAGCCCGTGAGCCGGGCGTGCGGGACGGTGCCGAAGACGGCCAGGGTGCCGAGCAGGTAGATCACGGCGCAGGCCAGCGTGCCGTAGACGGTCGCCCGGGGCACGTTGCGCTTCGGGTCCCGGACCCGGCCGGCGGCGACCGAGGCGGTCTCCAGCCCGATGTAGCTGAACAGGGCGATGGCGCCCGCCGCCGAGACGGCGCCGAGGGCCGACCCTCCGCTCGCGTTGAAGGCCCCGAAGTTGCCGGACTTGACGAACAGTAGTCCGGCGGTCGCCATGAAGCCCAGCGGCAGGAACTTCAGGACGGTGGTGACCACCTGGAAGGCTCCGATGCTCCGCACGCCCGTCAGGTTGACGGCCGCGGGCAGCCAGAGCCCGGCCAGCGCGATCGTGATCGACGCCCAGGTGTGGTGGCCCCTGTTGACGAACACCTCGACGTAACCGACCCAGGCCACCGCGATGGCCGCGTTGCCCGCCCAGGCGGTGATCCAGTACGACCAGGCGGTCAGGAACCCGGCGAACTCGCCGAACGCCTCCCGGGCGTAGACGTACGGGCCACCGCTGCCCGGCACCCGCTCGGACAGCCTCCCGAATACCACCGCCAGCGCGAGGGCGCCGACGGTCACGGCGACGAACGCCACCAGGGCGATCGGCCCGTAGGGGGCGAGCGCGGACGGCAGGGCGAACACCCCCGTCCCGATGATGCTGCCGACGACCAGCGCGGTCGCGGCGGGCAGCCCGAAGCGTGTGTCGGTTCTCCGTTGCCCCGGGGCCGCTGCGGCGGCCCGTCGATCCGAGTGGTCTGGTGCGGACATGAGGGTGCTCCTCGGTCAGAGTGGAAGTCGGGGGCGGGGGTCTTGCCCATCGCTCGCCGATGAAGATCCTCGGTCCGCCGAGCGGCTCCGCCCCAGGGGCCGACGGTCCCTGTCCCCCGTGCCCGCGGTCCCGGTCCGCCCGCCCGGTGGTCCCGGCCCGGACCGGGACCACCGGGGCCCGGCCCCGACCCGTCGCGGTCGACACGGGGAGGTACCGCACCCCGGGCGCACGGCCCGCCGCTCTCGCGACCGGGACCACCGCTGTCGTGACCAGGACCACCGGCCCAGCGGCCGGTCCCTTCGGTCCCTTCTCCCGCCTGGCGCCCGGGCGGGAGATTCGGTGGCCCACGCCGTTCTGCACCACTGCGCCGCCCCGGTCGTCGTGGTCCCCCACCCGTGAGCCGTGCACACCCCTCGCCATCGCCCACCCGAGCAGCGACAAGGAGCACCACCGTGGCCAGCACCCACCGCCCCGCCCGGCCCGACAGCCCGCCCGCACCGCCGTGCGGCCACCTGCGCCGGGCTCTCGGTCTGGAGCGCAATCCGCTCGGCCGTGCCCTCGACCGGGCCCGGAGCCGGGCGGTGGTGCTCACCGCCCTCGGGATCGCGCTCGCGGCACTCCTCGGCACCGGGGCCGCCGTCATCCACCTCGCGGACGGCCGGCGGCAGGCCGAGGCCACGGCCGCCCGCCTGCACCGAGTCGAAGCCTCGGTCCAGGGCTCCGTCCGGAAGGCGGAATCCACCGTCGTCGGAGGGAAGGCCGTCTATCGCGCCGACGCGGCCTGGACCTACCCCGGCAACCAGCGCAACACCGGCAGCATCGACGTCCCCCGGACCACCGGGCCCGGCGCCGTCGTCAGGATCTGGGTCGACCAGAACGGACGCCCGGCCACCGCACCCCCGAGCACCGCCGACCTCGTGGCCGACGCCGTGTTCCTGGGCCTGTTCCTCTTCGGCCTGCTCAGCGTTCTCGCCTCCGCGGGGCTCTGCGCGAGGCTGCGTGCCCTCGACCACCGGGCCGACCGGGCGTGGACGCGGTCCTGGGCCCGGTCGGAGCCCGTGTGGAGCGGCCGTGCCCCGCGCGGCAACCATCACGGCTGACCGGACACGACAGCACGGTTCCCCCTCCCCCAGCCGGCTCCCCCGAAAGGAAGACCGTGCCGGACCGACCCGACACCACCGGTAACGGGCGCGCGCGGCGGCCGGGCTCCCGCACCACTGCGCGCCCCAGATGCTGCTGCGCGTCGGCCACGGGCCGGCCGGCTTCCCCACGCCGCGACGCCTGCCGGTCCCGCCGGTCGGCCGGCGGAGCACCCTGACCCCCTCGGTGTCCGAGGAGGCCGCCGTGTCACGTACCGGATCCCGCGCTCCTCGCTTCGCCCGCCCTGTCCCTGGCCGCTCCGGTGTCCCGGACGAGGTAGGGCCGGACGGCCCTATCGAAACCGCCCCCGGTCACGCCAGACTTCGCGGAGGTTTCACTCGGCCTGCCACCAGGGCGGGCCCACGGGGTTGGAGCGGTGATGACGGAGAGTCCGGCGGCCGGGACGAGCGGCTCAGTGACGGTGTTCCTGCTGGACGACCACGAGGTGGTCCGCCGGGGCGTGCACGACCTGCTGGACGCCGAGCCGGACCTCCAGGTGATCGGCGAAGCCGCCACCGTCGAGCAGGCCCTCGCCCGGGTCCCCGCGCTCCGACCCGATGTCGCCATCCTCGACATGCGGCTGCCGGACGGCGACGGCGTGACGGTCTGCCGCGAACTGCGCTCCCGCATGCCCGAACTGGTCTGCCTGATCCTCACCTCGTTCGACGACGAGGAGGCCCTCCTGGACGCCATCATGGCCGGGGCCGCCGGCTACGTCCTCAAGCAGATCAGCGGCACCGACCTGGTCTCCGCCGTACGAACGGTCGCCTCCGGCCAGTCGATGCTCGACCCCGGCGCCGCCACCCGGCTGATGGCCCGCCTGCGCGGCGACGCCGTCACCGAACAGAGCTCCGACCTGCCCCAGCTCACCGAACGCGAGCGGGACGTCCTCGCCCTGGTCGGCGAGGGACTCACCAACCGCCAGATCGGCCAGCGGCTCTACCTCGCCGAGAAGACCGTCAAGAACCACATCTCCCGCCTGCTGGCCAAACTCGGCGTGGAACGGCGCGTCCAAGCCGCCCTGATCGCCACCCAGACCCTGGCCACCCACGGGAAGCCGACCGGTCGGCCCGGCCGCTGAACCGGCCACCCGGGACACCGGCCCCACCGACCAGGTCCGGTCGGCATCCTCGCCGGGGACCAACGACCCCTCCCCCGCCGCCCGATGCGGCGACACCATCGATGCCATGACACCTGACACCACGCCGCTGGACGGGCGAGAGTGCCGACGGCTCCTCGCGGGCCTCTCGGTCGGCCGGGTCGTCTACACCGTCGGTGCCCTGCCCGCCGTTCAACCCACCCAGTACAGGATCGGCGCCGACGGCAGCGTGCTGCTGAGCGCCATCGCCGGTTCCGAGCTGGTCCGAGCGGTCTCCGGCGCGCTGGTGGCCTTCGAGGCCGGGGAGCTCGACGCGGCAGACGGCACCGGCTGGAGCGTGACTGTCCTCGGCCGCGTCGACGTCACACCCGACCGGACGGCAACCGGTCCGACCGACACGGTCACCGTCCGCATCCTTCCCGAGCTGGTGAGCGGCCGCCTGTTCCCGCCGACCCGCCTGGTCCAACGCTGACCGGATCACCGCCTCCAGCCGGCGGACGGCACGACGAACGCGGTGCCGAGAGGCCGGGTCAGTGTTCCAGCGGCACCGACCAGGACAACCTGGTGCCGCCGCTCGCCGGAGAGGCCAGGTCGAAAACGCCCCCCAGGGTCTCGGCCCGCTCCGCGAGGTTGCGCAGCCCGCTGCGCCGTCCCTGTTCCGGGATGCCCACCCCGTCGTCCCGCACCGTGAGCACCACCCGCGCCCCGGTCGCCTGCAGCACCACCTCGACCCGCCCTGCCCGCGCGTGCCGGGCCGCGTTGCTCAGCGCCTCTCCCAGGACCGCCACCACATGGTCGGCCACCTCCGTGGGCACGTCCGTGTCGAGTAGGCCCTCCATGCTCAGCCTGGGCGGGAAGCCCAGCGCGGCCTGCGCCTCCTCGGCCACTCGCACCACGCGCGACCGCAGGCCCTGGCCGCCCTTCTCCTCCCGCGCCCGCAGGCCGAAGATCGTCGACCTGATGATCTTGATGGTCTCGTCCAGGTCCCCCACCGCACGCAGCACCCGGTCCGAGGCGCCGGGATGGTCGATGACCCGGGCCGCGCTCTGCAGCGTCATCCCCGTGGCGAACAGTCGCTGGATGGCCAGGTCGTGCAGGTCGCGGGCGATCCGGTCACGGTCCTCCAGCATCGCCAGCTGCTCGACGTCGCGGCGGCGTTCCGCCAGTTCCAGGGCCAGCGCGGCCTGGTCGGCGAAGCCCAGCAGCGGGCCGATCTCCCGGTCGGTGAACTCGGGCCGGCCGGCCTCCCTCGCCAACAGCAGCACACCGTCGATCTGTCCCTCGGCCCGGCCCAGTGGGACCGCGACCGCCGGTCCGAGCCCGGCGAACCGGCGCGGCTCGGCGGACAGCCGGGGATCACCGGCCAGGTCCGCCGTGGTCACCGGCACCCCCGAGGCGCAGGCCGCACCCGACAGCGACCCCTCCAGCGGCACCACCAATCCCGCCCGGCCGTCGACGTCCCCGCCCAACGCCAGCTCCACCCGCACCGTGCCGGTCCCCGCCATCGGCACGGAGACGTCGGCCAGGTCCGCGCCGGTGATCTCCCGCGCCCGCTGCGCGATCAGCTCCAGCACCTCCGAACGGGAACCTCCCGACAGCAGGGCGCGGGTGATCTCCCCGCTCGCGCTCAGCCAGTGCTGCTGGCGCCGGGCCTCCTCGTACAGCCGGGCGTTCTCGATTGCCACCCCGGCGGCCACGGCCAGCGTCGAGATCACCGCCTCGTCATCGGCATCGAACTGCTCGCCGCCCTGCTTGTCGGTCAGATAGAGGTTGCCGAAGACCTCCTCGCGCACGCGCACCGGCACGCCCAGGAAGGTCCGCATCACGGGGTGGTGCGCCGGGCACCCGAACGACGAGGGGTGCGCGGACAGGTCTTCCAGCCGCAGCGGCGCCGGGTGGCGGATCAGCTCGCCCAGCAGGCCCCGCCCGGTCGGGTACGGGCCGATCCGGGCTATCTCCTCCTCCGACAGGCCCACCGTGAGGAACTGCGACAGCGTCTCCCCGTCCGGCCCGATCACCCCGAGCGCCGCGTAGCGGGCGTCCACCAGGACCGCCGCCGCCTCCACGATCCTGCGCAGCACCTGCGTCAGATCCAGCTCCCGGCCGACCGACAACACCGCCTCCAGCAGGCTGTGCACCCGGTCCCGGGTGCCCCGGGCCGCGTCGATCCGCGCCTGAAGCTCCTCCAACAGCTCGTCCAACCGCAGTTGCGGCATCCGTGACCGCACCGTCTCGCCGCTCACGGGCCCCTCCTCATCGCCGAAGTCGCGGCCGATTCTCGCAGAGGCCACCGGATCCGGGGACCTTCGGCACCGAGGTGGGGCTGCTCGGCCCCTGTGGCCGAACGCCGGCACGGCGGGAGTCTGGTCGCCGGACGGGACCGCGCCTACGGGTGTCGCGGTCCTCCGCCGACCAGGGAGGTCACAGAGATGTCGCACAGCGTGGTGGTGGGGATCGACGGCTCGGCACAAAGTGCGGCGGCGGCCGAGTGGGCCGCCCGCGAGGCCCACCGGAACGGGCTCGCGCTGCGGATGGTCCTTGTCGCCGGCGGCGAGGTGGACGCGCTCGACCGCGACCTCGGCGGCAGCAGCGAGCTGCCGGGCCCGGTGGCCGAGATTCGGGACCGGATCCGGGCCGAGTTGCCCGACCTGGCGGTCTCCTGCGAGATCATCCCCGGGAACCCGGCCCACGCACTCGCCGCCGCCTCCCGGCGAGCCGCGCTGCTGGTCCTCGGGTCGCGCGGCCTGGGTGGCTTCACCGGGCTGCTGGTCGGCTCGGTCGGGCTGCGCGCCGCCTCCCGAACCGACTGCCCGGTGGTGCTGGTCCGCGCCGGATCGGACGGAGGAACCGGGACGGACGGACCGGCCGCGGCGCCCGGCCCCGTCGTCGTGGGCGTCGAGGGCGACCGGCCGTGCGACGCGGTGCTCGCCTTCGCGTTCCGGCACGCGGCCGGCACCGGCGCCCGGCTGCGGGTGATGGAGAGCCGCAACACCTTCCACGGGCCGTACACCACCGAGGCGCCGGTGGGCGCGCGGGAGATCGGGGAGTCCCTGGCGGCCGCCGAGCAGGTGCGGCTCCAGGACGCGCTGTCGCGTTGGCGGGACAAGTTCCCCGAGGTCCGCACGACGGCGGAGGTGTGCCCGTGGAGCCCGAGCCGGATGCTCGTGGAAGCCTCCCGCACCGCCTCGCTGGTCGTCCTCGGCCGGCGCGCTCCCCAGCACCCGATGGCCGGACCCCGCTTGGGGGCGGTGGCCCAGTCGGTGCTCCACCACGCCCATGGCCCGGTCGCCGTCGTACCGCACGACTGAACCGTCCACCGGGTCCCGGCCGCGGGACCAACCGCGCGCCGGGCCCGGGACCTTCGGCCGAAAGCGGGTCCCATTGGTCGGATCCCCCGGCGCGCCGTACGAGGAAGCCTTGAGGAGAAGGCGCACGGCACCCGCCCGGCGCCCTGAGCTCGGACGATGGTCCGGAGAGGTGGTCCACCATGGCACGTCGCCCGCACCACGAGCCGAAGGCGGCTCCCGCGAGCACCAGCCTTCCCAGCCTCACGCCCCAGCCGCCCACCGCCGTCGACCGGCTGGTACGGAACGCGCTCGAAGCGCTGGCCGCGTACGCCTCGTTCACCCAGGAACAGGTCGATCACATCGTCAAGAAGGCCTCGCTGGCAGCGTTGGCCGAGCACACCGGGCTCGCAGTGCTGGCCGTGGAGGAGACCGGGCGCGGGGTCTTCGAGGACAAGGCGGTGAAGAACGTCTTCGCCTGCGAGAACGTCACCCACGTGATGGCCCGGACCAGGACGGTCGGGGTGGTGAACCGCGACGAGATCGACGGCATCGTGGAGATCGCCGAGCCGGTGGGGGTGGTCGCCGGCATCACTCCGGTGACCAACCCGACCTCCACCACGATCTTCAAGTGCCTGCTCGCGCTCAAAACCCGCAACCCGATCGTGTTCGCCTTCCACCCGTCGGCCCAACGCTGCTCGGCCGAGGCGGCCCGGATCGTCCGGGACGCGGCGGTGGCGGCCGGCGCCCCGGCGCACTGCATCCAGTGGATCGCGGAACCGTCGATGGCCACCACCCACGCCCTGATGAACCATTCGGACGTCGCCACCGTCCTGGCCACCGGCGGCA
Organism: Kitasatospora sp. NPDC058190; assembly: GCF_042883685.1. Taxonomy (NCBI): domain Bacteria; kingdom Bacillati; phylum Actinomycetota; class Actinomycetes; order Kitasatosporales; family Streptomycetaceae; genus Kitasatospora; species Kitasatospora sp. NPDC058190. The sequence goes on along the minus strand of NZ_JBHVVI010000056.1, from coordinate 32,187 downwards.
ACGCGATGGTGCGGGCCGCGTACTCCTGCGGAAAGCCGGCGCTGGGCGTCGGTGCGGGCAACGTCCCCGCGTACGTGGAGAGGAGCGCGGACCTGAAGCGGGCGGTGAACGACATCGTGCTGTCGAAGTCCTTCGACAACGGCATGATCTGCGCCTCCGAGCAGGCCGTCGTGCTGGACGCGGAGATCCGGGAGGCGGCGCTGTCCGAGTTCCGAACGCTGAAGGCGCACCACGCGAGCGCCGAGGAGAAGGCGCTGCTGGAGCGGTACCTGTTCGGGACCGGGGACGGTACGGCGTGCGCCGGCGACCGATTGAACGCCGAGGTGGTGGGCCGCTCGGCGGCGCAGGTCGCGGAGGCGGCGGGCTTCGAGGTGCCGGCGCAGACCTCGGTGATCCTCGTCGACTGCGAGCGGGTCGGGCCCGAGGAGCCGCTGACCCGGGAGAAGCTCTGCCCGGTCCTGGCCGTACTCACCGCCCGCTCCCGCGCGGACGGCGTCGAACTGGCCGCCGCGATGGTGGAGTTCAACGGCCTCGGACACTCGGCGGCGGTGCACACCGAGGACGCGGCGTTCGTCGAGGAGTTCGGGCACGCGGTCAAGGCCTGCCGGATCATCTGGAACGCGCCCAGCTCGCAGGGCGGCATCGGCGACGTCTACAACGCCTTCACGCCCTCGCTGACCCTGGGCTGCGGCAGCTACGGGCACAACTCGGTGTCCGGGAACGTCTCGGCGCTGAACCTCGTCAACATCAAGCGGATCGGGCGGCGCAACACCAACATGCAGTGGTTCAAGGTCCCGCCGAAGATCTACTTCGAGCGCAACTCGGTCAAGTACCTGGCGAGCATGCCGAACGCGCACCGGATCGTCGTCGTCACCGACCGGACCATGGTGGACATCGGCCACCTGGAGCGGATCCGGGGCGTGCTCGGCCGGCGCCGCGACCCGGTCGAGGTGCGGGTCATCGACTCCGTCGAGCCGAATCCGAGCATCGACACCGTCCGCAAGGGCGCCGCGCTGATGCGGGAGTTCGAGCCGGACACGATCGTCGCGCTGGGCGGCGGCTCGCCGATGGACGCCGCCAAGGTGATGTGGCTGATGTACGAGCACCCGGAGGTGGAGTTCGCGGACCTGAAGGAGAAGTTCTTCGACATCCGCAAGCGCGCCTTCACCTTTCCCGACCTTGGCGAGAAGGCCAAGCTGGTGTGCGTTCCGACCACCTCGGGCACCGGCAGCGAGGTCACCCCGTTCGCGGTCATCACCGACACCGCCACCGGCCAGAAGTACCCGCTCGCCGACTACGCGCTCACCCCGAGCGTGGCCATCGTGGATCCGACGCTGACCGCAGGCCTGCCGAAGCACGTGACCGCGGACACCGGCTTCGACGCGCTCACCCACTGCATCGAGACCTACGTGTCCGTCTACGCCAACGACTTCACCGACGGACTCGCGCTCCAGGGCATCCGGCTGATCTTCGACAACCTGGAGCGCGCGGTACTGAACGGCCCGGACGACCCCTTCGCCCGCGAGCGGATGCACAACGCCGGCACGATCGCCGGGATGGCCTTCGGCTCCGCCTTCCTCGGCGCCGTACACGCCATGGCCCACACCCTCGGCGCGACCTTCCACATCGCCCACGGCCGCACCAACGCCCTGCTGCTGCCGCACGTGATCCGCTGGAACGGCTCCGCCCCCGCCAAGGTCACCGGCTGGCCCAAGCACCAGCACTACACCGCCCCCGAGCGTTACCAGGCCATCGCCCGGATGCTCGGCCTGCCGGCCGTCACCCCCGACCAGGGCGTCGAGTCCCTCGCGGCGGCGGTGGAGGACCTGCGTGACAGGGCCGGCATCCCGCGCTCCTTCAAGGCGGCCGGAGTCGACGAGGCCGCGTTCCTGGCGGCCCTCCCCCAGCAGGCCATGAACGCCTACGAGGACCAGTGCGCCCCCGCCAACCCCCGGATGCCGATGCTCGCCGACATGCAGCAGCTGATGCGCCAGGCCTACTACGGCGACCAGGCCTGAGAGGACATGAGATGACCACCTCGCAGCACGAGCGGACCACCGTCGCCTGGGACGGCTTCGTGAAAGGATCCTGGCGGGACACCGTCGACGTTCGCGACTTCATCCAGCGCAACTACACCCCGTACGAGGGCGACGCCGGCTTCCTCACCGGCCCCACCGAGCGGACCACCGACGTGTGGCGGCAGATCACCGACCGCTTCCCCGAGGAACGCGCCAAGGGCGTGTACGACGTCGCACACGATGTCCCGGCCGGCATCACCGCGCACGCACCCGGATACATCGACCGGGAGAAGGAGCTGATCGTCGGCCTGCAGACCGACGCCCCACTGAAGCGGGCGATCATGCCGTACGGCGGCTGGCGAATGGTGGCGGGCGCGCTGCGAACCTACGGCTACCCGGTCGATCCGGAGCTGGAGAAGGTCTTCACCCGGTACCGCAAGACCCACAACGACGGCGTCTTCGACGCCTACACCCCGGAGATCCTCGCCGCCCGCAAGGCCGGCGTCATCACCGGGCTTCCGGACGCCTACGGCCGCGGCCGGATCATCGGCGACTACCGCCGCGTCCCGCTCTACGGCGTGGACCGGCTGATCTCGGCCAAACGGGCCGAGAAGGCCGAGCTCGACGCAGCGCCCACCGACCCGGCACGGCTCGAGGAGACCATCCGCGAACGCGAGGAACTCGCCGAGCAGATCCGGGCGTTGGAGGAACTCAAGGAGATGGCCTCGGCCTACGGGCAGGACATCTCGGGCCCGGCCGCCACCGCCCGCGAGGCCGTCCAGTGGCTGTACTTCGCCTATCTGGCGGCGGTCAAGGAGCAGAACGGCGCGGCGATGTCGCTCGGCCGCACCTCGACCTTCCTCGACGTCTACCTCCAACGCGACCTCGCGGCCGGGCACCTGACCGAACAGCAGGCCCAGGAACTGGTGGACGACTTCGTCATCAAGCTGCGGATCGTCCGCTTCCTGCGCACCCCCGAGTACGACGAGCTGTTCTCCGGGGACCCGACCTGGGTCACCGAGTCCATCGGCGGCATCGGCACCGACGGCCGCACCCTCGTCACCCGGACCTCCTTCCGCTACCTGCAGACCCTCTACAACCTGGGCCCGGCCCCCGAACCGAACATGACGGTCTTCTGGTCCCCGCAACTCCCGCAGGGTTTCAAGGAGTTCTGCGCCCGCGCGTCCATCGACTCCTCCTCGATCCAGTACGAGTCGGACGAGCTGATGCGCCCGCGCTTCGGCGACGACACCGCCATCGCCTGCTGCGTCTCCGCCATGGAGGTCGGCAAGCAGATGCAGTTCTTCGGCGCCCGGGTCAACCTCGCCAAGACCCTGCTGTACGCGATCAACGGCGGCCGGGACGAGCGGTCCGGCGCCCAGGTCGGCCCGGCCACCGAGCCGGTCGGCGGAGCCGTGCTCGACTACGACGAGGTACTGGCCCGCCTCGACGAGCAGCTGGAGTGGCTGGCCGGGACGTACGTCCACGCGCTCGACGTCATCCACTACATGCACGACAGGTACGCCTACGAGCGGATCGAGATGGCCCTGCACGACCGGGACGTCCGGCGCACCATGGCCTGCGGCATCGCCGGACTCGCGGTGGCCGCCGACTCGCTGTCCGCGATCAGGTACGCCGAGGTCAGGCCGGTACGGGACGAGACCGGCCTGGTCACCGACTACCTGGTCGACGGCGACTACCCGGCGTACGGCAACAACGACGACCGGGCGGACGAGATCGCGGTCCGGCTGGTCGAGGAGTTCATGGCGAAGGTCCGCAAGCACCCCACCTACCGGGGCGCCGAGCACACCCAGTCCGTGCTCACCATCACCTCCAACGTCGTCTACGGCAAGAAGACCGGCAACACCCCGGACGGCCGCCGCGCCGGCGAACCGTTCTCCCCCGGCGCCAACCCGATGAACGGGCGCGACGTCCACGGCTACGTGGCCGGGGCACTGTCTGTCGCCAAGCTCCCGTACGAGCACGCCGAGGACGGCATCTCGCTCACCAACACCGTCACCCCGGACGCGCTCGGCCGCACCCCCGAGGAACGGGTGCGCAACCTGGTCGGTGTGCTGGACGGCTACACCACCTGCCACGGCTTCCACATGAACGTCAACGTCCTCAACCGGGACACCCTCCTGGACGCCATGGCCCACCCGGAGAAGTACCCGCAGCTCACCATCCGGGTCAGCGGCTACGCGGTCAACTTCGTCCGGCTCACCCGCGAACAGCAGCTCGACGTGATCGGCCGCACCTTCCACGACGTGCTGTAGCCCCCGACACCCGCTCGCGGTGCCGGCGCCCCCCCGACCACCGGCGCCGGCACCGCGCCGCCCCGCAGAAGGAGCACACCTCCATGGCCACGGCCGCCCCGCAACCGGTCACCGGCATGCTGCACTCCTGGGACCTGTCCACGGGTGTCGACGGTCCCGGCACTCGCTTCGTCACCTTCCTCGCCGGCTGCCCGCTGCGCTGCCTGTACTGCCACAACCCCGACACCCGCTCCATGCACCACGGCCGCCCCTGCTCGGCCGAGGAGATCGTGCGCGAGGCCGCCAAGTACACCGAATTCATCCGCGCCTCAGGCGGCGGCGCCACCGTCAGCGGCGGTGAGCCGCTCCTCCAACCCGCCCTCACCGGCGAACTGCTGCACCGGTTCAAGCACGAACTCGGCCTGCACACCGCATTGGACACCTCCGGCTTCCTCGGCGCCCGCGCCGACGACACGCTGCTCGCCGACACCGACCTCGTCCTGCTCGACATCAAGTCCTGGGACCGCGCCCTCTACCGGCACCTGACCGGACAGCGGCTCGGCCCCACGCTCGACTTCGCCCGCCGCCTGGCCGACCTGGGCAGGGAGGTCTGGCTGCGGTTCGTCCTCGTGCCACACCTGACCGACCCCGCCGCGAACATCGAGGGCGTCGCCGCCTTCGCCGCCTCGCTCGGCAACGTCACCCGGGTCGACGTCCTGCCCTTCCACAAACTCGGCGCCGCCAAGTGGCGCGCCCTCGGGCTCGACTTCCCCCTCGCCGACACCCCGGTGCCCGCGCCGGACCAGATCGCCCGAGCCCGGGCGATCTTCGCCGCACAGGGCCTGCACACTGTCTGAACCCGGACGGGTTCCCCGGCAGGTCCCGGGCTGTGGTACGGCTGCTCGGCACCGCCGCCCGGACCATCCCGGTTCCACCTGCCCCCAAGCGGACTCCCGGCTCCGCTCGGCCCGCCGATCCCGAAGCGGACGCGGCCGGCGCCCGTGCCGATCCGCCACCAGCCGGACGAGACACCGTGGCAGGGCCTCGTCGCCCGCCTGGTGGAGGTGGTGCGGGAGGTGAGGGCCTTGGACGCCCGCGCGGGGCGTTCACCACCAAGGTCCACCTGAGTGCGGACGGCCGCTGCCGCCCGCTGTCCCTGATCATCACACCAGGGCAGCGGGCGGACTGCACGCAGTTCGAGCCAGTGCTGGAGAAGCTCCGTGTCCCGCGGATCGGGCCGGGCAGGCCCCGCAAGAAGCCCGACAGTCTGGCCGCTGACAAGGCCGTACAGCAACGGGCCGTGCCGCGACTACCTGCGCGGACGCGGCATCCGGCACACGATCCCGGAGAAGACCGACAGCCAGGCCGCCCGCCTGCGCAAGGGATCGCGCGGAGGGCGGCCACCGGCATTCGACCTGGAGCGGTACAAGAACCGGAACACCGTCGAACGGGCCATCAACAAGCTCGAGCACGCCAGAGCAGTCGCAACCCGATACGACAAACGCGGATACGTCTACCTCGGAACCGTCACCGCAGCCGCCCTCGTCATCTGGCTCCGCACATGATCGACCGGGCAAGTCCTAGCCGCCGTGGCCCGGCGTGGGAGCTCCCGGCCGGGTGCGGGCGGCAGCCCGATCCGATCCAGGTCGGTGCGTTCGGCGTCGGGCGCATCGAGGGACTTCGCGTGCTTGGCCGCATCGACGGAACCGGGTCCGTGGATGGTGAGTTCGAAGTCCTGGTGCGCCTTGGCGTCCGGCGCGAACGGCAGGCGGATCCGCCCGTCCGCGACCAGACGGCGCACCTCGGCCCGGCTCAGGCCGAGACCGAGCTGGAGCAGCCGCTCCACCCGGACCGGCGCGGGCAGCTCGAAGCGCACCTGCACCGAGAGCGGGTTCGGGTCGTCGAGCGCGTACAGCGGCATGCCGGTCTCCAGCTCCCACGTCCCGGTCCAGTCGAGCCGGTACCGGTTCTTCGCCGCGAGCGCCACGCTCATCACCAACTCCCGTACCGCTGCCGGGTCGTTGATCTCGTACGCCACCAGCCGGGCCGGCTCCAGCGTCGAGACGTGGACGCGCTCGTGGACGGGCACCTTCGAGGTCCGGTCGCACGTCGCGCAGCTCAGCAGCAGCCAGACGTCGAGCAGCTTGCCGTTCGCGTTGGCGCGGATCTTCCCCGAGGCGCGGTGCCGCATGCCGGGGCAGTCCGGGCAGGACCGGACGACAGTGGGCAGGGCGGACTGACGCACGGCCCACAGGGCCTTGCGGTCGGTATTCATGTGTGTTGGGTGCTTTCAGGACTCAGCAGGAGCGCATGCCGAACTCACTCGGCGGCTCCCGCTCTCTGACGGATGCTCACGAGGGGCGCGACCCATCGCCCCGGGGCCGGGTCGTCAGGCTCCGAGGTCGATCGCGCGACAGGTACGTACTACGTGGCAGTCATCAAAAGTCCATGCGGGAGATCATGATCGAGACGGCGGCCCGCGGCAACCGAATTTCCCCGTGCCCTCGGCCAGCGGTCGCGCGCAGCCCCGCCCACCTGCCGCACCACCTCCACCAGGCGGGCGACGAGGCCCTGCCACGGTGTCTCGTCCGGCTGGTGGCGGATCGGCACGGGCGCCGGCCGCATGCTGGTGGGCGCGGACGATGGTGGAGTCGACGGCGATGTTCCAGTCGATGTCGCCGGCCGCGTCCGCTTCGGCCTGGACCTGCTGGAGCAGGCGCTCCCAGGTCCCGTCGGCCGACCACAGCCGGTGGCGTTCGTAAACCGTCTTCCACGGACCGAACTGCTCGGGCAGGTCACGCCAGTGCACTCCGGTCCGCACCCGGTGCAGGATCCCGTCGATCACCTGCCGGTGGTCGCGCCACCGGCCGCAACGCCTGTTGCTGACCGGAAGGAACGGCCGCAACCGTTCCCACTCGCCCTATGGATGATCGGCCCAGCTCCTGGCCGCGCAGCGGACGGCCCGCCTCGCGCGGTGTCCCTGCGCGGGGCGGGCCGTCGAACACTCGCTACAGGACGCGCACCTGCGGCGGGTTGCCGGTGGAGATGGAGAGCTGCCCCTGCTGGATCTGGACGTCGCTGCCCCTGAACAGCACCCCGTTCTCCTTGGTCATCGAGACGCCGCCGGTCTGGAAGGAGACCGCCATGCCCCGCTCCAGGCTCACCCACTTCTTGAACTCGTTGATCCCGTAGAAGATGATCCGGTCCGGCATGGTGACGAACATCCGCTCACCGTCGTGGCTGAGCTTCATCCCGCCGCCCACGGTCAGCAGCCCCTTCACGTGCGCCTCGCCGGAGACCCGGGCCTCGACCGTGTGCAGCTCGTGCAGGTTCGCCTTGCCGGCGATGACGGCGCCGAGGTCGTGACCACCGTCGCGCAGGACGCGCACGCCTTCCGGGGGGAACTCGATCCAGCCGTCCCCGGTGCCGCGGCCCTGGACCCACTTGGTGTTGATGCCGTTGAGGTCGGCCTTGTCGGCGGCGACGTTGCCCCAGGCATCGCCGCCGTCCTTGCGGACGTTGATGCCGGACTGCGGGAACTCCACCCAGCCCTTGCCGCCATCGCGATCGCCCACCCAGGTGGTGTTCACGCCACTGACGTCGACCTTGTCGGCGGTGAGGGTGCCGCGCTCCTGCCTCCCGTCGTCCTTGTAGAGGGTGGCGCCGGGCTCGGTGAACTCGATCCAGCCCTGGCCGGCCTCGCGCCTGCCCACCCACGTGGTGTCGACGCCCTCCGCGTCGACCCGGGCAGCCGTGAGAACGCCCGGAGTGGCGTCGTGGCCGTGGTAGACGTTGACGCCGCGGTCCGGGAAGGTGATCCAGCCGGCGCTGTCGGTGAGCCCCTGGACCACACGGGTGGTGACGTCGTCGGCCGTTACCCTTCCCAAACTGCCGTTCGGGCGGTGGGCCTCCACGCCGTCCGCGGCGAAAGTGACCCGGCCCTTGTTCACCGTCCCCTCCACCCACAGGGTGCGCGTCCCGCTCTCGAACTCGGGGACGACCGCATGGACGGTGGTGGTGAGGAAGTACCCGCGCTGCTGCCCGGCACCGGGCGCCTTCGCGACGAGGGTGTAGGTGGTGCCGCGCTTCGGGGCGGAGGTTTTCCAGGAGTACTCCTGGTGGGCCGCAGCCGCGCCCGGCACCGCCGGTTCGCGGTGGACCTCGGCCCCCGTCTGGTCGAGGATCGCGTAGTCGAGGTCGTTGGGCCCGTCCCACTGGAGCACGAGCGGCTCGTTCGCGTCACCGTTCAGCAGGGACTTCTGCGGACGGAAGCTGCGCGGGACCCGCGGCGTCTGCTTCGCCAGACCGAGGTGGGTGGTGTAGTGGTCGTGCCGCATGGCGAGGTTGTCGTCGCCGCCGCCCGCCTTCTCCCGGATCTCCAGCAGGCTCAGGCCCGCGCCCTCGGAGACCGGGATGTTCTCCAGCTTCAGCACCAGCGCCCCGTGGGCGGGCAGGAGCGCGTTCCTGTGAGTGGGAACCGGCGTGCGGGAGAGCTGCGCCCGGAAGCAGTCGTTGTCGTTGTCCCACGCGAACTCCAGCGCGTCGTCCCGCGGGCTCTGGTACGTCCGCTCGATGCTCGCGGTGACCGCCGAGGGATCGTCCGTCAGGTTCGAGGACAGGGCGAGCAGCGGCATGGCCACATCGATGTAGTCCCACACCACCGGGGACTGGTGGGTGTTGGAGACGATCACGTACACCGTCCCCAGGGACGGTTCGCCCGTGAGCGACGCTCGGAGCGACGTCGGATTCGACACGATCTCGTAGTGCAGCAAGGACGGCACGGTGCGGACTCCCTACCTCGGCCTTACACGCGATGCGGGCTGACGACGGAACGGGCGCAACAGTCGTGTCGACGGTAAGCACCGTCCCGTCGTCCGGGAGCCGCGATTGCCCGGAGCTGGCCCGAACCGATCCCCGGTCTGGCCCGAATGTCGGCATGAACTCCGCTGGTTCAGCCGTCGGGGCCGGGGCGCCCGCGCCTCGGCGTAGGGCTCGGAGAGGATCTCGTCTCCGGCCCGAGACGGATGACCGCAGCGGGCTGGTCCGACAGAGTGATCCCGCTCTCGCTGCTCCGCGAAGGAAGTGCTCCGGTGTCCGTGCTGTTGCTGAATGACGACGACGTCCGTACTCGCCTCGATGCTCCCACGGCCGTCCGCGCCGTGCGGGACGCCCTCGTGGCCGCGCATGGAGGCGTTGTCGATGCGCCGCCGCGGGTCCACGCCGACCTCGGGAGCGGACAGCTGGTGTTCACAGCGGGACAACTGCGCGCGGAGAAGCTGTTCGGCTTCCGTTCCTACGACACCGTGGTCGGGGCGGAACAACTGGTGGCCGTGTGGGACTCCGAGGACGGCCGGCTCCGGGTCGTCGTGCACGGTGACGAGTTGGGTGCTCGGCGGACCGGTGCCATCGGCGCCGTGGCGGTGGACGCGGCGGCGAATCCCGGGCCGATCCGGCTCGGACTGGTGGGGGCGGGGGCACAGGCGTGGACTCAGCTGTGGGCGATCTGTGCGGTGCGGCCGGTGACGGCCGCCACGGTAGTGGCCCGCCGGCCAGAGCGCGCGACAGCGTTCGCCCGGCGCGCTGCCGACGAGTTGGGGGTGAAGGTGCGAGCGGTGGATGCGGTGGAGGAGGCGGTGCGTGATCACGACGTCGTGGTCCTCGCGACGAACAGCACGGTGCCAGTCCTGGATGCCGACTGGATCGCGCCGGGGACGCATGTGACGACGCTCGGGCCCAAGACGCTCTCGCGCCACGAAGTGCCCGCTGCTATGGCAGACCGGGCTCGACTTCTCCTCACGGACTCGCTTGCCCAGGCGGCCAACTACACCGAACCTCACGTCTTCCCCGCCGACCGCATGGTGGACCTCGGTGCCGTTCTGGCGGGAGCCGTGCCTGGACGGAGCAGCGCTGACGAGATCACCGTCTTCTGCTCCGTCGGGCTCGCCGGTACCGAGGTCGCCGTCGCTGCCGCACTGTGGGAGGAGTTGCGTTCAACGCAAGGCGTTCAACGCGATTGGCCGCGCGGCCCCGTCGCTGAGCGCCGGGGCCGCACCCGGTCGCACGGTGTACTGAACTCGGTCACCGGGCTGGGGCGTTGCGGGGCGTGAGCGCAGGCTTCCGGACCCGGGCCGTGGCCGGTCAGCGGACCAGGCCGTGGAGGCGCGCGTAGACGACGGCGTGGACGCGGTCTCGCAGGTTCAGTTTGGAGAGGATCCGCGAGACGCGGGTCTTGACCGTCTCGTCGCCCATGCCGAGGCGGGCGGCGATCTCGGCGTTGCTGTGGCCCTGCGCGAGGAGCAGCAGGACCTCGTGTTCACGCGCGGTGAGCGATGACACACCATCAGATGGCGTCGTCACTTCTTTCGCCCGGTTGGCGGCCTCAGGGCCACGCGCAGGGTGCGGTGCTCCCGGCGCGTGTACGCCGGGCAGCCAATCCCGCTACAGGTTGATCGTCCCCTTGAGGTCGACCATCATGTGGTCAGCGAGAATGCGGAGCACGAGATCGTTGCCCTGCCCCTTCTTGAGACCACGGTCCTCGTAGTCGTAGAGCATGAACGTCGCGGTGAACTCGCCCCGCCGACACTCGGCCTGGGTCAGGCTGATGGGGGCCTTGCCGTGGAACATATGGGCGTCGGCTCTGCCGGTCTCCTCCGGGCAGGTCCCCGTCCAAGTGACCGTGATGTCCTTGGGCGAATGAGTCCCTCCGGCAGACACACGGGTGAGCGTCCATCCGGACGCATCGGACTGCACAGCCATCTCCGTCTCCTATCAGCTCAGGCCATCAGCCGGGGCCGGTCAGACGCAGGCCCTGCTTGATGGCGCTTCTTGAACAACCCCACCTCCGGCTGGTCCGCCCGGTAGCCCGCCGGCACCAGGGCCGGGGCGTGCGGTCAAGGGCGAGTGGGCCCAGCTCATCGCGAAGTGATGCCGACGGCGGCCTCGGAGGCGCGGTGCGGCCCGAACGCTTCACAACTGGACGGCCCAGCCCCCACGTTCGATGCCGGATCAAGTGGGGAACGTGAGCACCCCTGGGGACTTCCCGGGATACTCGTCATGCTCGCGGCAGGCCACGGCATGCTGTACCAGCATGTTCCCGGGGTGGTCCGTCTGCAACCGGTGGTCGGCGCGGCTGGTCCAGGCATGAATGTCCGCATCGGACGGGGCGTTGTCCCGCGTTCGATCCGTGAGCACTTCGCCCCGTTGCCGAGACGGCCAGCGTCCGAGCGGTGATACCGGCATCCTTCCTGACCTCGAGCAGACGCCGGCCGAGGGCAGGCTTGAGCTGTTTGACGCTCGAAGACGACGAAGTCGAGGACACCGCGGCAACCGGAGCGATCAGGCGACCACTCCCGGCAGCCGCTCGTTCCCCGGACGAGTAGCCGCCGACGTGATCGGCCACCACCCGGGCCTCGGCCGGATCGTGCTGCAGGCCAAGCACACCAAGGTCGGCGGCAAGGTCGGTTCCCAGGTGATGTACCAGGTCAAGGGCACTGCCGGACCCGTGCACGGCGCCGACGTCGCGGTCGTCGTCACCAACGGCTCCTTCACCCGCAACGCCAGGACCTGGGGCGACCTGCACCAGGTGTACTGGGTCGACCGCGACCGGCTCCGTCTGTGGGCCGAGCACGGCGTTGCCCTGCACGAGCTGCTGCGTCTACCCGTCCGCAATACCGCGCGCCGACTCGGCTGATCGGCGGCATGAACCCGTTCAGAAACACCATTCGACACGAGGGGAGAGGAGCCGGCACCCCTGACATACGGGATGCAACACCTGGACGCGATGGACGCGACCGAGTTCGAGCGAGCGTGCGCCGACCTCCTGGTCCTGGACGGCTTCACGCAGATCCAGCACTCCGGCCGCTCCGGTGACCTCGGCGCGGACGTCATCGCCCGGGACCGCCTCGGTCGAAAGGTGGTCGTGCACTGCAAGCACTAAGGCAGACCGGTCGAAGCCCACCCCCGGGACTTCGCCGGCCCTGCCGGCCGCCACGCTTCATGAACGCGAGCCGCGTATCGCGACCCTGCCCTTGCAAACGCCGACCCCTCTGCGCTCTTCCCGAGCCGATCGACCACCCTGAGCACATCGCCCGCCTCGACATACGCCGAACCGACCGACTCGGCGGGCTCCTCCACGAGTACCAACCTGCGGCCTGAACAGGGCGGATGACGTTTTCGACAAGGGCAGGGCCGGGAAGATCAGCCGATCACCGCGACCGGGCCGTTCCAGGCGTCGTGGTCGACGGTGAGGGACACTCCTCCGTAGCTCTCCTGCTGGTCGACCGCGTACTGGTGGCCCCGCCAGGGGCCGCTCCACTGGCCGGCCGGATACGGGAAGCCGCTGCTGGTGTCGGCCGTGCCGTCGTACAGGGCGTACCACAGTGCGTCCGGCAGGCCGGTCGCACCGGACGATGCCGCTTGGCTCATGGCCAGGGCGCTGGACTTGCTGAAGCCGTAGAAGCCCGCCCAGTAGCCGTGGGCGTGCAGGGCCGCGTCCCAGGCCTGGACGTACGTCAGCACCGCGCCGCTGCACGCGAGGTCGGCGGCGTCGTAGGCCTCCATGTCGAGGTAGATGGCACTGCCCGTGCCCATGCCGAGGCCGGCGGCGTGGGCGACCGCGTCAGCGCCGTCGGAGGAGCCGAGGGAGGCGGCGTTGGCGGCGGTGATCCGCTCCGGGTTGCCGGAGGTCTGGCAGGGCGGCTGCGCGCCCACGTAGAGCGGGATCAGCTGCCACCCGGCGGCGTGCACGGTGTGCACCCACGAGGACGTCAGATTCGGCTGCGAGCAACCCCGGTTCTGGCCGCCGATGTAGACCGCGGCCGCGCCGTAGGGCGACTGGCCGTGCCACGCCTGCATCGCGGCCGAGGACGGCGCGGTGCAGGTGTCGAACGCCTTGCCGCTGAAGACGGCCGGTCCGCGCGCGGGCGCGGGGGCCGGCGCGGGGGCGTTGTTCACCGGGACCGCTCCCTGGCCGGCGGCGCCCGGTGCGGGAACGGACGTGCTCGAAGGCGCCGGGTGTGACGACGATGCGGACGCCGAGGCAGACGAGGACGCGGACTTGGAGGACGTGGCCGACGCGGACGCGGACGCGGACTTGGACGACGTGGCCGAGGCGGACGGCGAGGCGGAGCCACTGGGGCTCGCGACGGCGCTCGTCGGGTCCGCGGTCGGCAGGCCGGTGGTCGTGCCGGCCGCGGCGCCGTCACCGGCGGCCGAGTGCGCCGCGGCGCCGCCGCTCGTAGAGGAACTCCCGACCAGCCCGCTGGTGACGAGTGTTGTCACGCCTGCGGTCAGCAGCACGCAGGCGGCGCTCAGCGCGATGGCCCGGTTGTTGATGCGCTGTCGCGGCCGGGCGCGGCGGGTGGTGGTTCTGGAGCTGGGCTGGTCGTGCATGCAACGTCCCTGGTAGGCGGCTTGGGCAGAGAAAAGCAACTTGATGCGGATCATGGTGACAGAGCGTCCTCCGGACTCCATCACCGCCTCCTCCCCGCTGTGCCGGGTGACGCGTAGCCAGTAGAGGTTGAGCGGAGTACCGGTCGGCCTCTCGCGGCGGTGTCACTGGATGGCGTTTTTGCCGGGTGGTGTGACAGCACCCTTGGAGTGAGGTCTGGTCAGCCCGGTTACCCGTGCTCGCGGGCGCGGGAGCTGCGGCAGGCACTGCGACTGCGACTGCGACTGCGACTGCGACCGGAGCCGACACCAGGGCCTGGACCCGGGCCTCCTGGGCGGCCCTGACCGCAATCGGGTTGACGTCGGCCCGGCACGCTTGCTGCATGGCGATCAGCCGGTGACCAGCACGATCGGCGCCGTCGGCCTCAGTGCCGATACGGCGGCCTCCACCCGGTGGCTCAACGGTGACCAGGCCGTTCCCAGCAGTCCGGGACGGCGACCGGAATCCTCGGGCCGATGAGCGCGCTCCCGACGTGCGGCATCCTCTGTTTGCCGGGCAGGAACTCGGCGACCCACGCGGGCCGCGAGCGGGCCGGCCACCAGCATCCCGCTCGCCATCGCGCAGCCGAACACGACCGGCAGGTGCACAGCCACAGGCATGCCCTTCGAGGAGAGCAGCACGAAGGCGGCCACGGCGGGTGACCCTACTCGGTGACGCCCAACAGCAGCCTCCCCTTGGGGCGACCACGCGTCGGGCAGAGGTATGAAGGGTGCCCTGCCCGTTATTCCCGGCCCTGCCGTCCCGAGGGCATGGCATGCCCCACAGTGAAGATGTACAAGTTTCAACATGTTTCCGGTACCGTCGTTCTTACCCCACCGCAGCGGGGCACCGCCCGAAGCCATCACCCCATGGCTCCGGGCCGATCAAGGAGGCAAGATCATGAACAAGTCCGTCGGACACCGGGCCGCCACCGCGGCCGCCGCGCTCGCCGCGACGCTCGGTGGGCTGCTGCTCGCTGGCGGCACCGCCTCGGCCGCACCGGTTCAGGCCATCCGCCACGACACCACCGTCTCCGTCTCCCCGGCGGCCTTCCAGGTCCGCGACCACGAGGGCGACCGCTTCGACCGCTACGGCAGCGGGCACACGAGCCGCTGGGACGGCCACCGCTTCTGGGAGCGCCAGGGCGGCTACTGGTACAGCAACGACAACGGCCACCGGTACCGCTACGACGGCCACCGGTTCTACCGGTGGGACAGCGGCTGGCAGATCATCCGGGTCATCAACGTGTACGGGTTCAACCCGCACGTCTTCCGCTGACCTGCGACGGCTCGGGGCGGGGGCGCGCGCCTGCCGGTGCCGGAACACCGCGCGGCCCCCAGCCGCCCTCTCGCGCCGCCGCCCACCACCGGGGTGCTCGCACCCGCCATTCAGGGGGCACTACCCACACAGGGAGTCATGCCGTGAACGGCTGCGCAGATCAAATGCTCGACATGGAAGTCCTGCTTCCCTCGGGAGAACCGGTCACACTGCCGACCCTCCTGTCCTTCCGCTCCTACGACCCGCTCGCCGTGCGCACCGTCTTCCACACCGACACGGACGGCCAGGTCTCCTGGGTCTTCGCCCGCGACCTGTTGGCACAGGGCCTGCGCAGACCGAGCGGGCAAGGGGACGTACAGGTCTGGCCGGGAGCGGTCGGCCATGAGGAAGTACTGAACCTCGCCCTCTCCTCGCCGGAAGGGACCGCCTGGCTCCGGGCCCCACTCCACGTGGTGGCCGAGTGGCTGGAGCGCACCTACCGACTGGTACCGGCCGGCCGGGAAGCCGGCGGATACGACCTGGACGCCGAACTGTCGCGCCTGCTGCCGGGCACCCGCCTGAGGCCCCGGACCTGGCCTCGGCCGCTTCCGTCCAGTGGCCCGGCCGACCCCGGCGGGTCACACCGCTGCGGCAAGTGAGCAGTAGACGGAGCAGGAGCACAGAGATGAGAGCCCCGGCCTTCGTGTCGCCTCCGGCCGCCATCGTCCGGTGGCGGGAAGCAGCAAGCCACGCCCTGCGGCTGCCGCGCACGCCCTGGTTGTCGCTCCCGGAATGGTCGACCACCGCCCTCACCCGCAGTGTCAAGGGACTCGTCGCGGCCCTCCTCGCCTGGCAGGCCGCCTCGTGGTGGCTCCCCGGGCAACAGCAGTACCTCGCCGTAGCCACCGCCCTGGCCATGGTCAACGCCCCGACCATCTACCGATCGGTGACGCAGGCCCTGCGCAGCGTGGCCGCCCGGGCCGCAGGGCTGTCACTGGCCGTGACCGTCGTATGGCTGCTCGGCCCGGCCGCGGGAACCGTCGCCGTGATCCCGGCCATCGCACTGGTTGCGGGAGGCCGCCGGGGCTCCGACAGCCGCCTGCAGATCGCCTCGACGGCGGCACTCGCCCTGGCGGCGGCGACGGCCGTCCCCGTGGGCCATGTCGTCACCCTGACCCTGGCCACCTTCACCGGCGCGGCCGCCGGCATCGCGGTCAACGCCCTCATCCTTCCGCCCACACACCTCGGCGCCTCCGACACCTCGGTGCGCGAACTCGCCGTGGCCATGGGAGAACTGCTCGGCGACATGGGCCGCGGGCTGCGTGAGCGGCAGCACACCGACCGCGCCCACCTGTGGCTGGAGCGGGGCAGGCGCCTCGACGACCTGGCACTCCAGGCAGAGGAGGACGTACGCCAGAGCCAGGAGAGCCTGCGCTGGAACACGCGGTGCATCGTCCACGGACATCGGAAGCCGACGGACCACAGCCAGGCGCTGCGCGCCCTGCACCGGGTCTCCTTCCAGGTCCGGGGCATCGCACGGACACTGGCCGACAGCGCCGACGACCAGCCCACCGGTCACGGCCTGAACCGGCTCTTCCTCGACCGGTACGCGGCGACCCTGGAAACGGCGGAACGGGCGATGGAGTCGTTCGTCGCCCCCGGGCATGCCGCAGGCCCCGATCTCGACAGCCTCTGCAGGCCGCTGCGCCGCGCGATCGACGACGCCACGACCTGGCACAGGACGATGACCGACGAGATCAGGCACGGCACGCTGGCCGAACCGGGCGCCTGGCACGTCTACGGATCGCTGATCACCGACATCGAACGCCTGCTCGCCGACCTGGAGCGCGCGAACCGACCCGCCCCGACCACGCGTGGGCCCCGTTCGTCGTGAAGCGCCCGGTTCCCAAGCCGGTTTGCCGGCCGTCCGACCCGCCGAGTCCGTGGCGATGGCTTCACTCCATCGCTTGACGCTCGAATCCGCGGACCGATCGACGGAGACTTCCCTCTCCTCCGGCCTGCGCCGAACGCAGCCAGGCATCCGATCACCCCGAAGGAAGAAACATGACCGTCCACTACGCCGGCGACACCCGCCCCGCCCAGGCCCAGCAGATCCTCGTCCTCTCCCCCGACCACGGCCCCTACCTCCAGAGCGACGACATCCGCCCGGAGCGGTTCGACGACGCGACCCGGCACATCCCCGACCTGCAGGAGCTGCGCGAGGTCGGCCGCGCCGCCATTCCCTCCCAGCCCGAGGCGTGATCCCCAGCCCCACCGACTCAAGGGCGACGCCCTCCAGCTCGGCTCCGACGAACCCGGCCTGCCCGGACCGTTCGACACCTGGGCCCACGAAGACCATCAGGACCAAGAGGAGCCCTGGACCGACCTCTGGTGCCGAGCCCCGCGCGGGCCGACGCGCGACCCTGGAGGCGTGGCCCGCATCTGAGACAGGGCGAACTGCGGCGTCCGGCTCCCCCAGACAAGCTCAACGCGACAGGACACGAGTGCCGGCCCAGGGCCAGAGCCGGTTGATCCATGCCGACGTCAAAGGCCCTTCAGGACACGATCAAGTGCCGACCGGCCTACGGGCCCCCAGTTCGGCTTGCCGCCGGGCAGACCGCGGTCCCCGTTCTGGCCCATCAGCATCAGGAACAGGCTCTTCATCGCGGCCAGCCCGCGCGCCCGTCGTACCGCCGCGTCGTCCGCCTGCGCGTAACTGTCGAAGAACCGTGAGGCACCGCCCGCGGGGAGCAGCAGCCAGGCGGCCATGAGGTCCCATGCCGGGTCGCCGGCGAAGACTGCGCCGAAGTCGACGACGCCCGCCAGTGTCCCGTCCGCGACGACGACGTTCGCGGGATGCAGGTCGCCGTGCACCCACACGCGCGGGCCCTCCCACTCGGGAGCCGCCGCCGCGTCGTCCCACACGGCCCGGATGTCGTCCTCGGGGAAGCCGCCGAGGTCCACGGCCTGCAGGAAGCTCTCGAAGCCGTCCGTGCACTCCCTGGGGTGAGCGCCGAAGTCCGAGGCGGCCGGCGCGTCGGCCGGCGCCTCCGCATGCAGCGCCTTGAGGAAGGCCGCCAGCGTGTCGGCCGCGTGGTCGCCGCAGGTGATCGAGCCGTGGTCCAGCGGCGTGCCTTCAACCCAGGTCATGACGGTCCAGACCTTGGGGAAGCGCTCGGACGGTGCCCCGCTTCGCACCGGGGTCGGGATCGGAAGCGGCAGGCGCGGGGCCAGCACCGGCAGCCAGCGGCGCTCCTTGAGCTGCAGATCGGGGAGTTTGTCCATCCGCTGCATCCGGACGGCCAACTTGTCCCCGAGGCGCCACATCTGGTTGCCCCAGCCGCCCTCCACCTCGCGGATGGGCAGCTCGGCCAGGTCCGGATGCTGTTCCCGCAACAGGTCGCGGACCAGATCCTCGCTGATCTCAATCTCGGATTCGATCACGCGAAGTTACAGTACTTGAGGTAAGCGGAGCCAACCTTGCCCTTGGGAAGATCCAGGGTTCGATCTCCCGAGTTCTCGCTGGACCGATCAAACCGACCCGGCCGAGGACGTTCCCGTCGAACTGCAACTGCTGACCTGCCGAGATCATCCCGTGGCGGCTTTTGGGCTCACCTTGGAAGCGCCCTCGCCACCAACCGGCTGACTCACGCGTGTTGAGCTCCATCACAGAAGCCAGGAGATGGGACACTGTCGGCCCCTCTTCGCGCGCATGATATTGGGTCGGCAAACAACTTCCCGGACCCGGATCGGCGCCACGAGGGGGAAGGTCCGACCCGGGCGCCACCCTGCTGCCGGAGGAAAACATGATCACCGCCAAAGACGTTTCCCTCGCTCTCGTGGAACTGAACAGGCTGGCAACCGACGAATACGGCCTTTCGCTTCACGATCTACTCGAGGCCCCAGAACACGGCCGTGAACTGGGACTAGAAGACCGACTCTGGCGGATCGGCCGAATTCTAGGGGTACTGGTTAAGGAACCTTTCTCGCATCCTCCGAGGGTGATTACCGATCCTCAGGAATCACTCACTGGAGCAAGGCGCGCTTGGGATCTACGCGAAAAAGCCTTCGATAACATCGAAAATCGCCAGAGACCGGAATACAAGGTCCTGGTGGAACTGATCAAGGATCCACAGCGAAGGATTGACCTCGGCCTTGGCCCGTACCCGGAGCAGGCGCTCGACCCAGAAGAAGTGTGCGCCGAAGTACGGTGGGCCGCCCGTTCAATGGCCAACGAGAGGGGGTTCTTCCGGCCAATGGCACTCTCAGTGGGGACTCATCTGTGTAGTGATGACGCCGCTCGATCCAAGGTCGGTGATTCGATCAGACTGGTCAAAGCCGGATACCTGCCGCACGCTGAGACGGTGATCGGCGCCGAAATGCTGTCCGCTGTTAACGAAGCAGCGACCAACGTGCCGCTGCTGGGCCCTAATCCAACACTGACCACCGGCTTCATTCTCTTGATCGGAATCCTCGGCCTGGACGGTTTCTGCACGTGGCTCAATGAATATGTGAGGCCGCGTGACAACCCACGGGCCGAGACGTAGTGGTCTTGAGGTGGGAGTTCGAACGGCGCGCAAGCCGCCCGCCGGTCACGGAACGTCACGATTGTCCAGCGAGGTACGACGAATACAGACCAGCCGAACATCGGCTCCTACCAGTACTGGCCCCCCTGGAGCTGCTGGCGGAGCACGGGGCGCTCGGGCCGGTGTGGTGGCGCTTCGGCCGCGCCGGCCGGCACTGTCCGACCGAGGCGCTGGACAATCCGAACACCCGCGCCGCCTATGGCCAGCGCCAGCAGGCCCGCGAGGAGAAGGCCCGTCAGGCCCATCGGGAGCTGATGCAGACCCTGACCTGTGCCGATTGCGGCCAGGCCCCGAAGCAGGAGAGCACCTACGGGTACGGGCTCCACGGTCAGTGGACCCGCCGTCCCGGAGGCCGCTGCGGCTTCCCCTGCCCACGGACGAGGAGCGCAGGCAGCACCGGCGCGGCAAGCTCGACGACCCGCGGTGGGAGGTCCTGCAGCAGCACGCCCGCGACTACCCGAACCGCAAGGCGTAGGCGGGGCGGCGGGTTGTGCCAGTGCCTGTTGTGAGTGGCAGCGCGGTCAGAAGGTCTGGAGGTTGAGGCTGCGGTGAGTGCCTGGCGGGCTGCTGGCACCCGGCGATGCTACTTTGAACGCGTTCAAGAATCTTGAACGCGTTCAAAGTATCCTTGGGGTGGATGATGACCGGATCGTTGTCGTCGCGTTACGCCGAGCCTCGGCCATGGGGGCTCGCCGCGTGGGCCGGTGCCTCGTGGCTGATTTACGCGGTCGCGTACGTGACGGGTGAGGCAGGCGCCGACGAAGAAACCCTCGTCATGTGGTGTCTGGCCGGCTTCAGCACCTTGATTCCCCTGGCGGTGCCAGGGCGTTGGGGCTTTCGTGTGGCCTGCCTCGTCGTCGGCTGGCTGCAGTTCGGCATCGAGATCATGTTCTCTCTCGCGTTCCTGCTGATCCCGCTGCCGATCTTCGTGGCCGTTCTCCCGTCCGGCGTTGTCCTACTGCTTGCAGGTCGGAGGAACGGCGGCCCGATCGGCACAGTGATCGGTGTCCTGCTGAGTCTGCTCCCCCTCGCGCTCTTCCTGTTCGTCTGGGGAGGCAGGTAGCCGCCCCCCTTCCGACTCGTCTAGCGGGTGTGCAGTCTCAAAAACCTGCAGCTTTGCTGCAGCTGTGAGCTGTGAGCTGTGAGCTGCAGGTTTACAGGTTGGCTGGGGCGCCGATTCTGGGTCGGTCATGGCGTGGTCGCTGAGTGGTGGCGCATGGGTGCAGGTTGTCGAAGGTGCGTGTCCCGTCTCATTCATCGCGACATGTAGATGCCTCCTTAACCTGCGCGTTGTCAGGTCTGATTGGGACTCGGGGCGGGTGGGCCTGACGTCCTGGTGGTGTGCCTGGTCAGGAGGGGATGGGCATCCCGTCGATCACGGTCCGCCACGTGCCCCTGGCCTGCGAATTGTCATCTTTGTTGGAACGTCAGTGGTGAGGGTCTCATTGAAGACGGCATTTTCCAGGGGCACCGAGCGCGAGCTCCCGTGATCAGAACCTGCAGTGCCACCAGGCCAGTTCGGAAGCTGTCTGCGGTTCGTGATGGGTCCGCCGCAGCAACACCGCGTCCAGATCGTCGACCCGTGCTCGCAGTTCGCCTGAGGCTCGGGGTGGAAGCATGAAGACAGCCTCTTCGAGCTTGTCGCGGGCCCAGCCTTCGCCGCAACAGGGGCAGGTGAATTCGGCCTCCCATGGCTTCCAGCGTCGCTTGGTCCCGTGGACTCGGGCGGACCACACGCTCACGGCCGTGGCGACGATGCCGGGTATCAGTCGGTCGCGCTCCAAGCAGCGGATGGCTGCGTTTGTGGGTCCTGAGACACGTGGGACATCGCGGTAGCGCACCCATGGACTACTCCATGACCGTTCGCGCAATCGAAGTGATGCCGGCGTTCTATGCGGCATGGACCCTTCGGGTGCGGTTCCGGTGCTGTCTCAGGATGCGGTCGACCGGCGCTCGCAGGGCTGGTGAGGTCAGTTCCAGGTCACGGTTGTCGCGCCCAGCGAGCATGTGGTCGAGCCAGCGTTCGTACCAGGCCAAGAAGTCAGTGGCCGACGAGACGTTGGGGCCCCGGAAGCCGTCAGCGTTTCCGGCGACGACGCGGCCTGTCAGGGGACCCGTGATACCGAGAAGTACCAGGTCGGTGCACCCTGCCTCGATGATGTGCAGGAACAGGTCACCCCGGTGAGGCGGGCCACCGGCGAACGTGAACCCCCGAGGGCGGCTGGACTCGCCTTGGGGATCCATCGTGAACAGTCGGCATGACTGCAACGGCAGCAGGCCGTAGAAAGGCGATGCTCCGCCCCCGGCCAGTGTGGTCAGGAAACTGCGGTAGGGATCAGGCAGTTCGATGTGGTGGTCGGCCTCGAACTCGGCGACCTTCGCGTCCGGCAGCGGGGGTTCGAGGTGGAACCGGTGCTTCTCTTCACCGAAGGAGTGGCTTCGCAGCACGGCGTAGGGCATCTTGGCTAGTTTGCGTCGGATGCGGATGATCCGGGAGTCCATGCGAACTCTTCTCTCTGTCCTCCCGCAAACTACCTGCTCACTAGCCGGGGTGTCACCAGTGTGAACAGCTGCCCGCAAGCCAGTTGTACCCGGCGTCGCGCGCTGGGATCCTCCCCAGGTGACGAGCATGAGCACGGAACCGCGTTCCGAGGCCAGATGGGACGGCCCTTACTATCGTGTCCGAACCGATGGCTTCGAGGCTTTCTTCCTGCCGAACCCTGGTGAGGTACTCGACCAAGTCCGCAACGTCGATGCTGAGGTTCGCCTCCTAGATGGCTCACGCTGGAGTGCGACGATCTTCACAGTCGCCGAGGTCAGCCGGTTGATGAAGCGATGGGAGGAGACAGGAGAAGCCGCAGGTGGCCGGTGCTTCTGGTGCTCGGACGGGCTGATCGTTCGGGATCCCGGCATCCGGGGGATGGTGAGCGTGATCGCCGAGCTGCTCGCCTCTGAAGAGTTCGAAGGAGCCTTTCATCGTCTGGACGACTCGGCTTGAGCTTGACGCTTCATGGCTTTGCATCACCTCGAACGCCCGGATCGCCTTGAGCACCCCCGAGAGAGGTCTGAGACGGCCGCGCCCAGGGTTCTCATCAACGCAGCGGTTTCCTGGTCACGTCAGGTGGCAGCTGCCGGGGAGAGATGCCGAGACGCCGTACCGCCTCTACGGATAGCTGGGGATGGTCTCGCCAGTGCGGTGAGACGAACAAGAGGCTGGCGGAGGACGGCCCGATGGGCCCCGGGACGGAGGGCCGGTCGGGCCGACGGGCCCTGCGAGCACGGTCGGTACCCGGACGGCGCGTCGGCCTCGGCACGGTTCAACCGATGCGGCGGTTCAACCGATGCGGCGACTCAGAAGACATCGCGCTCGATGATCTCCTCGCGCTCAAAGTACTCGCGCACGGCCTTCTCCCTGCTTCTGTCCACGTCTTCTGACGTTCCGACAGGCGTGACGATAACGCACCCCGGTGAGTGGCGCCGAAACGCCCCTGGACCTGCGACCCCTCAGGCGGTGACCTGCTCGCGTCAGGCGTCGACCTGCTCGCGCAGATGGTGGCGCCGCGCCCGGCCCGGTCACACCTGCGCCGGGTACCCGCCGGTCGCCCTGGTCGTCACCGACGCCGAACCCACTGCGCCGGCGAGGCGCCAGGAGGTGGTCGCCGACTGTCGGTTCAGACCTGGGGCGGCCGGTGGTGCAGTGGTCCGCGACCACAACGAGGATGGCTGGCGGGTCTACGGACCCTGGCCACCGCCCGGGAGTACGGTCTGCTGCTCCAGGCCGACGAGCACCTGTTCTGGGACGCCCTCAGCCGGTAGGGCCCGTCGAGGACGGCCGTCGGCTCACGCCTGCCAGTGCGGCTTGCCGCTGACCATCCGGCAGTAGATCACCCGCCCGCCGGCGTCGTGGGTGCTCTTGCCCAGGTCGTCGTCGCGACAGAACTGCCCGGCCGCATAGCAGTTGCCCGCGTTGGAGCGGAGCTCGCACTGCGCACCGCCCGCCGCCGCGGTGTGCTGCGGCTCCGGGTCGGTCGGCGGCTGCGCGGTGGTCACCTTCGGCTGCGGCGTCTTGGGCGGAGCCGACTGCGGATGGGTGGGCCGGGCCGCGGGCGGTGCGACGGTCGAGGTGGGCGCCGGGTCGGGTGCGGCCTGGGTGGTGGCCGCCGGCGACACCGGAGCCGTGGACGCGGCCGAGGTCGGCGCGGCCGCGGCGCTCGGCGCTGACGAGGCCTTGGCCCCGCCGTCGGCCGCCGAAGGGTCGCAACCGGTCAGCGTCAGACCGGCGGTGAGGACGAGTCCGGCGAGTCCGGCCAGGCCGGCCGCCCGGCGACGGCCGGGTATCCGTGAAGGCATGGGAGGAGAACGCTCCGTTCCGTTTGGATGAGGCGTGCGATTCAAGCAGACCCCGAACACGCCGCGCGCACGGTTTCCCCACTCGTTGGCAGATCGAGACATTCCGACCACCGAGCGCAACCGCTCTCCGAGTCGCCCCACCTCGTTCCAAGGGGTATAGCGCCGAAGCGCGGGGCTTTCTGACATGTTCCGGCCATCGAGCGCGGATCGCTACGGTTCCGGCAACCCCCACGCCGAACGAGGAGATCCCCCATGCTCCGATTCCGCGCGCTCGCGGTCGCCGCCGCCTTCGCGACCGTCGCGCTCACCGCGGCCCCCGCCGTCAGCGCCCCCGCTGACGACCCGTCCATAGCCGCGGCCCTGGCCGCCTCCCCCACCCGGACGGCCACCGCCCCGCCCGCCCTGCTGCACGCGATGCAGCGCGACCTCGGCCTCGCCCCGCAGGCCGCCGCCGACCGACTCGCCCGCGAGAGCCGGGCCGCCGAGGTCCGGAGCGCGCTCACCCGGGTGCTCGGCGACCGCTGGGCCGGTGCCTGGGTGGACGGGCCGCAGGCCGACCTGGTGGTCGCCACCACGGACGCCTCCGCCGCCCGGGCCATCACCGCCCACGGCGGCCGGGCCACCGTCGTCCGACACACGCTCACGGCCCTGAACCAGGCCAAGGACGCGCTCGACCGGGCCTCCGCGGCCGCCACGCCCGACGCCACCCCGCTCTGGTACGTGGACGTCCGGGACAATGCCGTCGTGGTGCGGTCCGCCGACGACGCCCGCACCGGGGCCTTCCTCAGCCGGTCCGGCGTGGACCGCTCATTGGTCCGGGTCGAGCGGGCCACCGCCGCGCCCAGGCCGCTCGCCGACCTGCGCGGCGGGGACGCCTACGACATCGACAACGCCGCCCGCTGCTCGATCGGCTTCCCGGTCACCCAGGGCGGCCAGCCCGGCTTCGTCAGCGCCGGCCACTGCGGTCAGCCCGGCTCCAACGCCACGGCCTCCGACGGAAGCTCGATCGGCACCTTCCAGGGCTCGACCTTCCCCGGCAACGACTACTCCTGGGTCGCGGCCGGCCCGGACTGGACCGCCCAACCGCAGGTTGACGACTACGCGGGCGGCACCGTGACGGTGGCCGGTTCGAGCGAGCAGACCATCGGCGGCTCGGTCTGCCGCTCCGGCTCCACCACCGGCTGGCACTGCGGCACCGTCGAGGAGCAGAACGCCACCGTCAACTACCAGGAGGGCAGCGTCTACGGTCTGACCCGTACCAACGTCTGCGCCGAACCGGGCGACTCCGGGGGGTCGTTCATCTCCGGCGACCAGGCCCAGGGCGTGACCTCGGGCGGCTCCGGCGACTGCACCTCGGGCGGTGAGACCTACTTCCAGCCGGTCAACCCGATCCTCAGCACCTACGGCCTGACCCTGGCCACCGGCTGACGAAAGGGCCCACCGATCGTCAGCGCAGCCCCGCCGTCCGGCGCTCGAACACCTCGGGGCGGGCGGTCTCCAGCGCCGTGGAGACCGCGCCGAGGAGCACCGCCTCCTCCCCCAGGAGGCTCGGTGCGAGCGTCGGACGCATCGGGGCGAGCTTGTGCAGGGCCTGCTCCAGCGGCTCCAGGAGCAGGTCCGCCGCCGCCCAAGTATGACCGGTGATCATCCGGCGATCACCGTGCGGACCCCGTCCTCGTGCCGACCCGGCGTCAGGCTCCGTCCGGCGCCGTCAGACGCCGTCGGCCGCCAGCCAGCCGCCCGTCATCGCCTGCACCGCCGAGCCGTCCGCGTCCGCCAGCTTGGTCCCCACGAAGGCCCGTGCGGTCTCGGAGGTCTGCACCCGGAACGGCGGCCGCTCCGCGGTGAGCGCGGCGACGATCGGCGCGGCCGCCTCCTCGGGGGTCTGGGCGCCGCCGAAGGCCTTCAACGTCCGGTCGACGTACGCCCGCAGGGCCGGGCCGTACGGGCCGGCGGCGGCGATCAACGCGGGCACGTCGAGGTCCTGGTTGCCGATGAACTCGCTGGCCACCGCGCCCGGTTCGACGACGGTGACGGCGACGCCGACGGTGGCCGCGACGGGCGCCAGTGACTCCATGAAGCCCTCGACGGCGAACTTGGCCGCGCAGTAGGCCTCGTTGAAGGGCTGGCCGACCACGCCGCCGACGCTGGTCACGGTGACCACCCGGCCGCCGCTGGCCCGCAAGTACGGCAGCGCGGCCCGGGTCACCTCGACCACACCGAAGTAGTTGACCTCCATGGCGGCGCGCACCGGACCGAGCCCGTCCTGCTCGACGGTGCCGACGAAGCCCGCGCCCGCGTTGTTGACCACCGCGTCCAGCCGCCCGTACCGGTCGAGGACGGCCGCCAGGCAGTCGGCGACGGAGGCCGGGTCGGTGACGTCCAGCCGCTCGACCTCGACCCGCCCGGCGACGCCCGCCTCCTCCGCCGCGCGGAGCAGGTTCCCGGCCCGTCCGGTGTCGCGCATGGTGGCGACCACCCGGCACCCGGCGCGGGCGGCGGCCACGGCGGCGGCGAGCCCGATCCCGGAGGAGGTTCCGGTGATCAGGACGATCCGGGTGCTTTCCATGCGGGTCTCTCCTTCTGACTTCCGGGCGGTGCCCGGCTTCGAGGCAGCTGTGTGCGTGTGCACGCGCCCTATAAGTGTGTGCGCGTGCACGCAACCGACGCCGCCTCGCCACAACGCCGCCTCCGGGCGGTCAAGGTTTCACCCAGTTGTGGGCGCGTCGCGCGCCGACGCGTGATCATGGGCCTATGCACTTCCGGCACGGAAACCGCGCAGAGGGCCCCCGTCCGACCACACCGGACGCCCGGTCCTTGGCGGCGACCGCGGCGGCCCTCGCCGTGAGCCTCGGCGCGAGCACCGACAGTGACCATCGGGACGACGACCCGGACCTGCTGCGCGACGTGCTCGCCGCCGCCCCGGTCGGCATCGCCCTGCTCGACGAGCGACTGCGCTGGCAGTACCTCAACCCCGCCTTCACCACCGTCACCGGACTGTGCCGCGCCGACCTGCTCGGCCGCACCGCCGAGACCACCGCGTTCGCGGGCGCCACCGCCACCCTGCGCCGCGTGCTCACCGACGGGCACGACCGCGAGCAGGTCACCGGCAGCCCCCAGGGCGCCGGTGCGCCCGTCCCGCCCGGACTGCGAGTGCGCTACCGCCCGCTGCGACACGCCGGGCGCACCACTGGGGTGATCGTCCTCGTCCTGGACGACCCCGGCCCGGCCCGCGAGCAGCAGCGCGAACTCGAACAGGCGCGCGCCCGGCTCACCCTGCTCGATGCCGCCGCCGAGCAGATCGGCACCACCCTCGACATCGACACCACCTGCGCCGAACTCGCCGCCTTCGCCGTCCCCGGCCTCGCCGACCTCGCCACCGTCGACGTCCTGCCGTCCGAGGCCGAACCCGCCCGCCCCGGCGGCGGCAGCGGCCAGCGGCTGCACCGCGCCGCCGTACGGGCCGTGCCCGCACTGGCGGGCGCCCTCGCCGAGCTGGCCCGCCCCGGCGAGTCCGTCCGCCACCGCGAGGGCTCGGCCGGCGCCCGCAGCCTGGCGGGCGGAGTGTCCGTGCTCACCGAGCCCGGGCCCGAGGACGCCTGCCCGGCCGGAACCGTCTCCCTGCTCGTCCTACCGCTCGCCGCCCGGGGCCACGTCGTCGGACTGCTCACCCTCGGCCGGACCTCCGCCTCCCCGGCCTTCACCTCCGACGAGACCGCCCTGCTCGGCGACCTCGCCGCGCGCGCCGCCCTCGCCATCGAGAACGCCCGCCGCTACACCCATTCCCAGGGCATCGCCCTGGAGCTGCAGCACGCCCTGCTGAGCGAGCCCGGCAACCCCCACCAGAACCTCTCCCTCGCCTTCCGCTACCTGCCCTCCGGCAGCGCCAGCGTCGTCGGCGGCGACTGGTACGAGACGGTCCGGCTGCCCTTCGGCCGCACCCTGCTCGCCATGGGCGACGTGATGGGGCACGGCGTCGAGGCCGCCGTCGACATGAGCAACTACCGCTCGGCGCTGCGCGACCTCGCCAGCATGGACCTGCCCCCGCACCGCATCCTGCGCCAGCTCGACAACGTCATCTCCACCAACGACTCCGCCCGCCCGGCGACCTGCCTGCTGGTCCTGGCCGACCCGGGCCGCGGCCGCTGGACGCTCTCCAGCGCCGGTCACCTGCCGCCCGCCCTGGTCACCCCGGACCGCCCCACCGAACTGCTGCACGTCCCCACCGGCCCGCCGCTCGGTACCGGCTTCGGCGGCTACGAGCAGACCACCCGTCCGCTCACCGCCGGCCAGACCCTGCTCCTCTACACCGACGGTCTGGTCGAACGCCGCGGCGAGGACATCGACGCCTCGCTGGAACGCCTCGCCGCCCTCCGGCTCCCCGCCACCGGCGAACTCGACGACCTGCTCGACGCCGTCCTGCACTCCCTCGCCCCGCCCCCGGCGCCCGCCGCCGAGGACGACATCGCGCTGCTCGCGGCCCGGCCCAAGGTCCGCTGACCCACGAGCACGAGGACCCCGGCCCGGGGGTGGTCGAGCAGGACGGCCGCGATCGTCGCGCTGGGGGTGATCACCGTGCGGTCGAGGTCCCGCGGGAGGGCGCGGGCTCCGGGCGCGGGCCACGGCGCGGGTGACGCTCCCGGAGTCGAACTCCCGTCACGCCGGGTGCGGTCGCCGCACCGGCGGCCGTCGGCCGGCGCCCCTCACAGCTTCGCCAGCGCCTGCTCCACGTCCGCCCACAGGTCCTCCGGGTGTTCGATGCCCACCGAGACGCGTACCGTCCCCGCTCCGATACCCGCCGCCGCCAACTCGTCGTCCGAGAGCTGCCGGTGCGAGGTGCTGGCCGGGTGCAGCACCAGGGTGTGGACACCGCCGAGCGAGGGCGCCAGGGAGGCCAGCCGCACCGACTCGGTGAAGATACGGGCCGCCTCCCGGTCGCCGGACAGGTCGAAGGCGAGGACGCCGCCGTGGCCGGCCGGGAGGAGGCGGCGGGCGAGGTCGTGGTCGGGATGGGTGGGCAGGCCCGGGTAGTGGACGGCGGAGACCGCCGGGTGGGCGGCCAGGCGGGTGGCCAGGTCGAGGGCGGTGTCGCAGTGGCGGCGGACCCGCAGGGCGAGGGTCTGCAGGCCGCGCAGGGTCAGCCAGGCGGCGAACGGGTCGGCGCTGGCACCGAGTTCGGTCGCGAACTGCCAGACCTTCCGGTGCAGTTCGGCGTCGGCGAAGACGGCGATCCCGGCCAGGACGTCCGAGTGCCCGCCCAGGTACTTGGTGGCCGAGTGGATGACCACGTCCGCGCCGTGCTCGATCGGCCGGCACAGCAGCGGGGTCGCGAAGGTGTTGTCCACCACACTCACCACCCCCGCCCGCCTGGCGACTCCGATCAGCCCCGGCAG
Source organism: Kitasatospora sp. NPDC058190 (assembly GCF_042883685.1). Classification (NCBI taxonomy): domain Bacteria; kingdom Bacillati; phylum Actinomycetota; class Actinomycetes; order Kitasatosporales; family Streptomycetaceae; genus Kitasatospora; species Kitasatospora sp. NPDC058190. Next base: position 2,901 of record NZ_JBHVVI010000056.1, on the reverse strand, counting down.
GTCCGTGACCCTGGTGGTCGGGTTGGAGACCGTCTCCAGGTGCAGCAGCCGGGTGTTGGGCCGCAGGGCGGCCTCGACCTCGCCCGGGTCGTCGCCCGCCACGTGGGTCACCTCGACGCCCCACCGCTGGGCGAGGTCGGCCAGCATCGCGAAGGTGCCGCCGTACAGGCTCCGCTGGGCGACCACGTGGTCCCCGGAGCGCAGCAGGGCGAGCAGCACGGTGTTGATCGCGCCCATCCCGGAGGCGGTGGCGACGGCGGCGGCGCCGCCTTCGAGGTCGGCGACGGCCGTCTCCAGCGAGCGGACGGTCGGGTTGCCGAAGCGGTTGTAGAAGAACGCCTCGCCCGGTCCGGCGAAGGCCCGCACGAGCTCGTCGCTGGTGTCGAAGGCGAACAAGTGGCTCTGGTGCAGCGGGATGCCCATCGGGCGGCTGCCGACGGACTCGGCGAGCGGCGGGTGGACGATCCGGCTCTCGGGGCGCAGTGCGTCGGGGTTCAGGTGGAAGTCGCTCATGACGCCATCCTGGGCCGCTCCGGCCCGGCCGGGACAGGGCCAATCACGGCCCAGTGGCCCGGTCCGAGCGCCGGAACGGGCGCCCGGGTCGGGCCACTTGCGCTCAGCGGGTCACCGGCGGCGGAAGATCCGCTTCACCAGGTGAACGACGCCCCAGATCAGCAGGATGATGAACAGGATGATCAAGATGATCACGACCAGCACGAACTTGCCGAGCTTGGCGAGGAATCCCGACTTCTTCTTCTCCTGCTTGGCCGCGAGGTGGGCGGCGGAGGCGGGCACGGCCGCCGCGGACCGGACGTCCTGGACGGCGCCCGCGGAAACCGGTCCCCCCACGACGGTCGCGGCGCCCGTGGCGGTGCCCGCCGCGACGGTCCGGGGTGCGGCCACCGCCGTCGCGCTCGACGCCGCGGCGCTCAGGCCCACGGCCGCCAGCAGTGCCACCAGGGCACCGGCTATCGAACGTGCGATCCGGTGTGTCATCGTGCTCCTCGTACGGTTCGGAGCAGCGGGATGAGTCACGGCCGACCAGCTCTCACGGTCTGACCAGTGATTTTCTCATCTACGCTTAGTATGCTCCTCTGAAGTTCTACAGCGGTGTAAAAGTTTAGCGACGGGCCTGCCCGGATCGGCTCCGACCCCGGGCCACGCGAATTCCACCGCTTCGACGGGGGTTCCGTGGCAACTGTGGAGGATGACGCCGTGTCGGGTCGCAGGGGTTCCCCCGAAGCCGAGAATTCACCGCACCGCCCCGGCGGACGTCGGGCCGCAGGCCGAAAAAACGTGCCGGACAAGGACATATCGGGCGACCGCCCCACCGGCCGGGCCAAGCCCAAGCCGAAACGCAGCACCAAGCAGAAGGTGCTCTGGGTCACCGCCGGCTGCACCAGCCTCCTGCTGATCGGCGGTGGCGCCCTCTACTACCGCCTGAACAGCAACATCACCACCTTCGACCGCGACGCCGTCAGCAAGGAGCGCCCGGAGGCCGCCGCCCCGGACTCCCAGGGCCGCACCCCGGTGAACGTCCTGATGATCGGCTCGGACAGCCGCGGCAACGGCAACAGTGACCTGGGCGGCGGCGGGGACGCGGGCGCCCGCTCGGACACCGCGATCCTGCTGCACGTCTACGCCGACCACAAGCACGCCGTCGGCATCTCGATCCCCCGCGACTCCCTGGTCAGCATCCCGCCGTGCAAGCTCCCGAACGGCAAGTGGACCAAGGAGCAGACCAATGTGATGTTCAACAGCGCCTTCTCGGTGGGCGATACCGATCAGGGCAACCCGGCCTGCACCCAGAACGCCGTCGAGAAGCTCACCAACCTGCGGGTCGACCACACCATCGTGGTGGACTTCAACGGCTTCGCCACCATGACCAAGGCGGTCGGCGGCGTCGACGTCTGCCTGCCGAACGACATCTACGAGGGCGACCTCAACCCCAACCTCGGCCACAAGGGCAAGCTGATCTTCGCCAAGGGCAAGCAGAAGGTCGAGGGCCAGTCCGCGCTGGACTTCGTCCGGGTCCGCCACGGCATCGGCGACGGCTCCGACATCGGCCGCACCAAGCGCCAGCAGGCCTTCCTCTCCTCGCTCATCAAGCAGGTCAAGTCGCAGGGCATGGACCCGACCACCCTGTTGCCGCTGGCCGACGCGGCGACCAAGTCGCTGACCGTCGACCCCGACCTCGGCTCGGCGGCCAAGCTGATGTCCTTCGCCATGTCGCTCAAGGACGTGAACCTGCACGACATCAAGTTCATCACCGCGCCGTGGCGCTACGAGGGCCCGCGGGTCGCCCTGGTCCACCCCGACGTCGACCAGCTCTGGGCGGCACTCAAGGCCGACCGCACCATCGACGGCCAGGACGCCAGCGCCCAGCGCCCGGACGCCCCCGACACCGCCGCCCCCAGCACCCCGGCCGCCGAGGCCACCCCGACCGCCGCCGCGAACCCCAAGAACGCCGACATCAAGGTCGCCGTGCTCAACAGCACCGGGGAGTCCGGCCTCGGCGGCAAGGCGGCCGAGACCGTCAAGGGCGCCGGCTACACCGTGACCACCGTCGGCAACGCCGCCGGAAAGGCCCGCAGCACCACCGTGGTCGAGTACGGCACCGGCGAGCGCACCGCCGCCGAGGAGGTCGCCAAGCTCTTCCCGGGCGCGACCGTCCAGCCCGGCGGCAAGGGCCTGAGCGTGGTGCTCGGCCACGACTTCGCCGCCGCCAACCCGGCCGCCGCCTCCGCGCCCGGCGCGAACCCCAGCGCCCCGGCCCCGCTGCCCAGCAGCGTCAGCGGCACCGCCCGCTCGGCGGACGACGACCCCTGCGCCAACATCTCCTACGGCTGAGCCGCGACGGCGGAAGAACGACGGCGGGGCGCCCGCGGACCTCAAGTCCGC